>NZ_JAOWIG010000085.1:0-143437 GCF_030332245.1 Citrobacter sp. Cy070 | reverse complement strand
AGCTGATAGAAACAGAAGCCACTGGAGCACCTCAAAAACACCATCATACACTAAATCAGTAAGTTGGCAGCATCACCGGTGAGCTCAACAGCCAAACGGGTCAAAGAGCGTCCCGTGTAACCATCAATTCGGTGGAGCAGTTCAGGCAGGCGTTTCAGCTCAAGCGCAGGACGATGGACACGGTTACTGGAAGCAACCGCACCTGCCATTTCCTGGGCTGGATTGTAATCAATCAAGCCACTTTGAACGGCATACCTCATTATGGCAGTTGTCCGTTGCTGAAGACGAGAAGCTACTTCAAAACGGCCTGTAGCTTCTACAACTTTGATAGGGGCAAGCAGATCGCGAGTTCTCAGCTCCTCAATACTACGTTTGCCGATTGCATGGAACAGATTATCTTCCAGACTTTTTAGCACCCGTCGACTGTGTTCCTCTGACCATTTCTTGTTAGTTGCATGCCAATCTCTGGCAACAGACTCAAAGGTAATGGCCTCTTTTGCCTGCTCCTCTTTTACAGCACGCTTATGCCCGCGAGGATCAATTCCTGCAGCAACAAGCTTTCTGGCCTCTTCCCTTTTTTGACGAGCATCAGCCAGTGACGTTTCAGGGTAAACCCCAAACGCCATTAGGTGCTGCTTACCACCAAAACGAAAACGGAACCGCCAGTATTTTGAGCCGTTAGGGTGAATCAGCAAAAACATGCCATCCCCATCGACAAGGGTGTACTCCTTTTCCTGCGGTTTCGCAGAACGCACTTTGATATCTGTCAGAGCCATAAAAGTTCTCCTTCCATGTGCCGCTGTGAGTATACAACCATTATCGAACCAGCATATATACTCGGTTCTATACTCACAAGCAGCTTGATGTGGGTTGACTCAGATTGACTTCTGTTGAAAGGAAAATCGCGGAAAGCCTTGCGGATACTGGATTTCAGGCACAAAAAAAGACGTCCGTTGACGTCTATTGATGTTCCGATGGTGCCGAAGGCCGGACTCGAACCGGCACGTATTTCTACGGTTGATTTTGAATCAACTGCGTCTACCGATTTCGCCACTCCGGCACGGAAGGGATGCGGAAAACGTTGTGGATTATACCTGTCGTGCGCCGCCATGCAAGCGCCAGCGTGTGTCTGGCCTGCTAAGTGTTGAAAATTTCAGCATTACCTTTCTTAGCTGCAACCCTCATCACAGTTTGCCCTCTTCTTAATCCCCCCTTCTTGTATGTAATAGGTACATGGTGGTTAGCTACCGCCATATGAAGCGAAGTGAGCCAGTCCCCCTTCCGAAGGTAAACCTTGCTTAGCAGCTTATGGCCCTTCGCTTCACCTTTCACGCCAGCAATAATCTTGAACGGTTACCAGGAGCTCGACTCTGAATGAACAAGGCGAACGGCGTGATGGTTATGTGAAAGGAGAGAAGAAATGTACCAACTCGGTATTGATGTAAGTAAAAAAACACTGGATGTCTGCCTGATGCGAGAAGGTGTCCGTGGACGATTAAAGACAAAAAAGGTCAAAAACGACTTCAAAGCAGTACACATCATCACTGAATGGCTTGAGCATCATAATTGCTCGCTAAGTGATGCTCACATCATTATGGAGGCGACAGGTGTGTACCATGAGTTACTGGCCACGGGACTGCATTTGGCAGGAGTGAAAGTTTCTCTGGCCAACCCTCACCGTACCCGTGAATTTGCCCGTGGTATGGATATCCTGACTAAAACTGACAAGGTTGATGCCTGGGTGCTGGCTTGTTATGGCGCTTTAAAACAACCTGAAGCATGGACTCCTCCATCAGAGGAGATTCGCCATCTCAGCGCCCTCCTCAAACGCAGGGACCTTCTGGTCAGCGATGCTACACGAGAGAAAAATCGACTGGAGAAATATCGAGCTACCCACACACCGGAAGCCATTATCATATCTGCAGAAAGTATGCTGACGCGGCTGAATGATGAACTGGCAAAAATTGAGCTGATGCTGAAGCAGCATATTGAAAAACATATCGTTCTTAAAGAGGACTATGAGCTTCTGACTTCTATTAAATCAGTTGGGCCACAATTAGGACTCAATATGCTTGTTATTTTACGCTCACATGACTTCAGAACTGCAGAGCAAGTTGCGGCTTTCCTAGGGGTTGCTCCTGTTGAGAAACGCTCTGGTACTTCCGTCAGAGGGCGTTCACGGATGTCTAAAATTGGGCCTCCTGAAATAAGAGCCAAGTTGTATCTTGCTGCACTCTGCGGTCTAAGATTCAACATAGCGATGAAATCTATGTATGAACGCCTATGCCTGAATGGTAAGGCAAAAATGGTAGCTATAGGAGCCTTAATGAGGAAATTGATCCACTGGTGTTTTGGTGTTCTAAAATCCAGACAACCATTTGATACTAATTATATTAATATGGGAAGAATGTAAGCCAGAATTGGGCATAAGCCTGAAGGTCGATCGTCAGGTCGAATGTATTGACCGTAGATTTCACTTCTCTACGGGAGATTGTTGCGCCTCTTGTACACGAATGTCCGCTGAGTGCCAAGAGCGGACATTCATATCTTAGTATTGAGAGCCTTAAATCGCTTTGCTAATGAGGACAGGCGATCGGTGCCCAACACACAATGCGACTTCCATACCTCGTTCAGCTCTGAAACTCACCAAAGCCAACGTCTCCTCGGTTCTTGCCAGGCCCCCTGCCACAGGTCAAAACGTGTGAGTGGTTCAAGTTTTTTTAGAATAGCAGCTTCACCCACTGATGAGAGACTTCGCTCCGAAATGGAAATACCGAAAAGGCATTCAGCGACCGGGAATGTTTCACATTCTGACGTCAGCGATCCCAATGCTTTTTCTATCTTGCTACGTTCTGCTTTGATAATTAACTGAAGCCCCATCAGCTTTTAAACTCCACAATGGCTACTTGCTCAAGCGCTTTCCTGACCTGGGCCTGAACCTGATCAGGGATGGATTGCCCTCTGATGTCATAGACGACCCGGCAAGTGTGAATGTGCGGTGGAAGCTGCGTTAGTCCCCAGCCTATTCTGGCAATATTGTATGCAATACTGAGACTTATCGATTCCGGTGATGCCAGACTGTGGTTGGCCACAAGGAGAAACTCGCCGCGGTCTTCATTTATAAACTCCGGGGTAAACATTATTCCTCCCTTCCATTATCTTCGCCAACTTCTGGCAATTGAATGCTTTTTCATCAATGCCTTATCTTAGCAGGAATCCTGTTCGAGTCACGATGCCCGCTTGGCGTTCAGACGGATCTTAAATGTCGTTATCCGTCAGCTCTTCGCTCATCGCTGCCGGTCAGATGTTTCGCACGACAGATGATGCATCAGCAGGGGAGCAAACTGCCATGGACAGAATCACCGCAAAATTCACCAGAACGAAAACGAATATTACCCCTACATTTAGTGGTAGCTACGTGAAGGTGGTTCATCTATTCTGCTTGTATCAGCGGGCAGGCCGGAGTCACTCTTTGTGGATAATCCCATCCTTCAGAAAACCATCATTATCTTTATTCTCATCCTGTGGATAATCGATGAATTCAGGGCCAAGAAAAGAAAATGTTCTGACCCCGCTATTGAAGCAGCTGATGCCAGAGAACGCCATGAATGGCGCTATCTCAGATGGGGGTTCCGGACTATACAAGTGGCAGCAACAGTGTATATCTTCGTTCAGCTGATTCAGGTATTACTGAGATAAATGCCACAGGCAGGTTCAACTGAATAGAAACATCTTACTGTCCAGTTAAGCCTCGGTGATCGCCGTTGTGTAGGTCACTTGAGTGCCAGAAGCAGAACTCAATAAATTTCGTAGAAGGTCAACTACCACGTTGTTTCTCTAATCGGATAAAATCGCCATCTAATGTAGTTTCATTAGTCCAGCCTAGTTGCATGTAAAATTTGGCCGCACGGCTGTTTCTATCTGTTTCCAGCCAGGCAACGTCGTGATGTTTGAACAACTCCTGTTCAGCAATCGTTGTAAGTCTGCGACCGATGCCTCTGCCTTCGTAGACAGGAAGGACAAAAAGACCAAAAAGAGAGCCTTTCTCCCTTAAAATCATCGAAAAACCTACCACTTCATCATCATCTGTCGCAACCCATGCGCAGTAACCTTCCTCGATCATATTGCTCACGGTACTCTCGGTAACGCCCAACTCCCGCATCTCTTCATGGCTCAAGTGATTCTCAGTTACAGAAGTTCTGACAATGAAAATACTCTCAACATCAGATGCTTCCGCTGGTCTTATATTGATATCCATTAGCTTATACCATGTATGAAAAAGATAATTTTGAGGATAATACAATCATATCTTTTACAGAACCCTGAAGCTTTGAGCGGAATCGCGGCTGTACATAATGTCCGCTGTTCGCTCATAGCGGACCATATTGAAGTTTATTTTTTAGACTGGCGAGCAGTGCACAGCCAGTCATTCATGCCCGAAGGGCATAAAAGGCGATATTCAGGTGTTAAACAGGGGTGAATAAATGAATCGCCGATGCCCGGCGAAGCCGGTACGTATTGATAGGTTTCACCAATCCCATCCCCCACCCTGCCAGACCTCAATGAATTTCCAGAAATAACTGTTCTAACCAAGCCTCCCCGGTGGGGCGCAGTTAGCGCCGGTCGCTTGCGACCGGGAACGGCTGGCCACTTGTGGCCTGGCGCGCGGTACTGCGAGTGCGCAGCCGAAGGCAAGCTACGGGGGCGTTGCTACGAAATTACAGGCGAAATAGCTTGATTTAACACGGTAGCTGCGAAGCGTCCCGTTTCCCCATGCTCTACACTTCCAGTTCAACACCACACTGAGGGAAACACGATGTCGATGATAAAAAGCTACGCCGCCAAAGAAGCAGGCAGCGAACTCGAACTCTATGAATATGATGCGGGCGAGCTCAAGCCGGAAGATGTCGAAGTCCAGGTCGATTACTGCGGTATCTGCCATTCTGATTTGTCGATGATCGACAACGAATGGGGATTCTCTCAGTATCCGCTGGTTGCCGGGCATGAAGTGATTGGTCGCGTGGCAGCGCTCGGCAGCGCGGCGCAGGATAAGGGTCTGAAGGTTGGTCAGCGCGTCGGTATTGGCTGGACGGCGCGCAGCTGCGGGCACTGCGACGCCTGTATCAGCGGTAATCAAATCAACTGCCTGGAAGGTTCCGTTCCCACTATTCTTAATCGCGGCGGCTTTGCCGAGAAGCAGCGGGCCGACTGGCAGTGGGTGATCCCGCTGCCGGAGAGTATCGATCTGGCGGCAGCTGGCCCATTATTGTGCGGCGGCATTACGGTGTTCAAACCGCTGCTGATGCACCATATCACAGCCACCAGCCGTGTCGGGGTGATCGGCATCGGTGGCCTGGGACATATCGCCATTAAGCTGTTACACGCGATGGGCTGCGAAGTGACCGCATTCAGCTCCAATCCGGCGAAAGAGCAGGAAGTGCTGGCGATGGGGGCGGATAAGGTGGTCAACAGCCGCGATCCGGATGCGCTAAAAGCGCTGGCGGGCCAGTTCGATCTCATTATTAACACGGTTAACGTCGATCTCGACTGGCAGCCCTATTTTGAAGCGCTGGCCTACGGCGGAAACTTCCATACCGTCGGCGCGGTGCTGAAGCCGCTGCCGGTGCCGGCATTTACCTTAATTGCTGGGGATCGCAGCATCTCCGGTTCGGCGACCGGGACGCCATTCGAGCTGCGCAAGCTGATGAAGTTTGCCGGGCGCAGCAAGGTGTCGCCTACCACCGAGCTGTACCCGATGTCGCAAATTAACGAAGCAATCCAGCACGTGCGTGACGGCAAGGCCCGCTACCGCGTGGTGCTGAAAGCCGACTTCTGATGCCGGGCTCAGTCCCGCAAGGGACTGGGCTTATTGCCCGTTACGAAACGCGAGCACCGCCTGGCGGCACTGTTCCGTCACATGCTCAATGTCATGGTTCACGTCGATGCGGGCAATATCTTTCTCATCGTCCTGCGGGCACTCCAGCGCGTCGAACTGGCTTTTGAGTAATCCCACCGGCATAAAATGCCCTGCCCGACGCTGCATGCGCGCCAGAATAGTCTCGTAGTCGCCGTCCAGCCACAGAAAATGCACATTCGGGCTGCCCTGACGCAATATATCGCGGTACTGTTTTTTTAATGACGAGCAGACAATAAACCCGGTCTCGTTCTTTTTATATAAACTGTATGAGGCGTCATTTAATCGCGCTAGCCACGGCAGTCGGTCTTCATCGGTTAATGGAATACCGTCAGACATTTTATCAATATTTTTAGCGGGATGGAGATCGTCGCCATCAATGAATTTAGCCGATAACATTGCGGCAATTTTGCTGCCAATTAATGATTTACCGCTTCCCGAAACGCCCATCAAAATATAACTTTCCCCGGCCATTGAAAAAACTCCAGATTCATATTCCATGGCGCGATACTACGCCTTCCACATTACAGAATTCACCTTTTTTCGCCGCGACTGAGCAGATTTACAGGGCGCATCACGTTATGCGTAACATTGTAGTGTAACAATTTCTCAGCGTGATCTACGTCACAAATAATAACAATTAAAACCGTTTAAATGCTGCCGAGGTTACTACCTGACCAGTGAGGCATTTATGCAAGTCAAAACCCAATCCTGCGTTGTCGCGGGTAAGAAAACTGTTGCCATTACCGACCAAAATATAGAATGGAATAATAAAGGAACGCTGGTACAAATTACCCGCGGGGGAATTTGTGGTTCCGATTTACATTATTATCAGGAAGGCAAAGTCGGTAATTTTACCGTTAAAGCGCCGATGATTTTAGGCCATGAAGTTATTGGTAAAGTAGTGCACAGCGATTCAACAGAATTACATGAAGGTCAGTCGGTGGCGATTAATCCGTCGAAGCCCTGCGGTCACTGCAAATACTGTCTGCAGCATGAAGAAAACCAGTGTACGGAAATGCGCTTTTTTGGCAGCGCCATGTATTTTCCCCACGTCGACGGCGGCTTTACTCAGTTTAAAACCGTCGATACTGCGCAGTGCATCCCCTACCCTCAGGAGGCCGATGAAAAAGTCATGGCCTTTGCCGAACCGTTGGCGGTCGCGATCCACGCCGCGCATGAAGCGGGCGACCTGCAGGGCAAGCGCGTGTTTATCTCCGGCGTTGGGCCTATCGGCTGCCTCATCGTCAGCGCGGTAAAAACGCTCGGCGCGGCAGAAATCGTCTGTGCGGATATCAGCCCGCGCTCGCTCTCGCTGGCGCAACAAATGGGAGCCGACACGCTGATTAACCCGCAGCAGGACTCGCTCGATGAGTGGAAAAAAGAGAAAGGCTACTTCGACGTCAGCTTCGAAGTCTCCGGTCACCCGTCCTCAATCACCACCTGTCTGGAAGTGACCCGCGCGAAAGGCGTGATGGTGCAGGTCGGCATGGGCGGCGCGGTGCCGGACTTCCCGATGATGATGCTGATCGGCAAAGAGATCGCGCTCAAAGGCTCATTCCGCTTTACCACCGAGTTCAACACCGCGGTGTCGTGGCTGGCGAATAACGTTATCGATCCGCTGCCGTTACTCAGCGCCGAATATCCGTTTACCGACCTCGAACAGGCGCTGATCTTCGCCGGGGATAAAACCCAGGCGGCGAAGGTCCAGCTCGTTTTCGAAGACATAAAATAAGGAATAGCATGATGAACGATCTTTTTTCACTGGACGGCAAAAATATTCTGATCACCGGTTCGGCCCAGGGTATTGGTTATTTACTGGCGACCGGGCTGGGTAAATATGGCGCGCAGATTATCGTCAATGACATTACGCCGGAGCGCGCGGAGGCCGCCGTCGCCAAACTGCAGCAGGAAGGGATCCGCGCCGTGGCCGCGCCGTTCAATGTTACGCATAAACAGGACATTGACGCCGCCATCGACCATATCGAAAAAGACATTGGCCAAATTGATGTGCTGGTGAATAACGCCGGTATCCAGCGTCGCCATCCGTTTACCGAGTTCCCGGAGCAGGACTGGAACGATGTGATTGCCGTGAACCAGACGGCGGTATTCCTGGTCTCCCAGGCGGTAACGCGTCGCATGGTGGAACGTCAGGCTGGGAAGGTCATCAACATCTGCTCCATGCAGAGCGAACTGGGCCGCGACACCATCACGCCGTATGCCGCCTCGAAAGGCGCGGTGAAAATGCTTACCCGCGGGATGTGTGTTGAGCTGGCACGCCACAATATCCAGGTCAACGGGATCGCGCCGGGCTACTTCAAAACCGAAATGACCAAAGCGCTGGTCGAGGATGAAGCCTTCACCTCCTGGCTGTGCAAACGTACGCCAGCCGCGCGCTGGGGCGATCCGCAGGAGCTGATCGGCGCGGCGGTATTCCTCTCTTCTAAAGCATCCGATTTTGTTAACGGGCACCTGTTGTTTGTCGATGGCGGCATGCTGGTCGCCGTCTGATACCACACAACGCAACATCACGCAGCGCCCAGGCGCTGCATTTTTGGCTCCCCCCTGAATAATTCGAGTTGCAGCCAACACACCTGCAGCTTGAAGGATGACGGGGATATAAGAGAAACGATTATGCCATTAATAATAATTGCGGCAGGCGTCGCGCTGCTCCTGGTCCTGATGATTGGCTTTAAAGTTAACGGCTTTATTGCTCTGGTCCTGGTGGCGGCGGTCGTTGGTTTTGCCGAAGGGATGGATGCACAGGCCGTTCTGCACTCAATACAAAACGGGATCGGTGGCACGCTCGGCGGATTGGCGATGATCCTCGGCTTCGGCGCAATGCTCGGCAAACTGATTTCCGATACCGGTGCGGCCCAGCGCATCGCCACCACGCTGATTGGCACATTCGGTAAAAAGCGCGTGCAGTGGGCGTTGGTGATCACCGGTCTGGTTGTCGGTCTGGCGATGTTCTTCGAAGTCGGCTTTGTTCTGCTGCTACCGCTGGTGTTTACGGTAGTGGCCTCGTCCGGCCTGCCGCTGCTGTATGTCGGCGTACCGATGGTCGCCGCGCTGTCCGTGACCCACTGTTTTCTGCCGCCTCACCCGGGGCCGACCGCGATTGCCACCATTTTTGAGGCCAATCTCGGTACCACCCTGCTGTACGGCTTTATTATTACTATCCCGACGGTGATTGTCGCCGGGCCGCTGTTTTCTAAGCTGCTGACCCGCTTTGAGAAAGCGCCGCCGGAAGGGTTATTCAACCCGCATCTGTTCACCGAAGAAGAGATGCCGTCGTTCTGGAACAGTATCTTTGCGGCGGTTATCCCGGTCATACTGATGGCGGTCGCCGCCGTGTGCGAAATTACGCTGCCAAAGACCAACAGCGTGCGGGTGTTCTTTGAGTTTATCGGTAACCCTGCGGTCGCGTTGTTTATCGCTATCGTGCTCGCCATTTTTACCCTTGGTCGACGTAACGGGCGTACGATCGAGCAAATTATGGATATCATTGGCGACTCTATCGGCGCAATCGCGATGATTGTGTTTATCATCGCCGGGGGCGGCGCGTTTAAGCAGGTTCTGGTCGACAGCGGCGTGGGACAATATATCTCGCACCTGATGACCGGCACGTCGCTTTCTCCGTTGCTGATGTGCTGGACGGTTGCCGCCTTGCTGCGCATCGCGCTCGGTTCAGCCACCGTGGCGGCGATCACCACCGCAGGCGTGGTGCTGCCGATTATCAACGTCACGCATGCCGATCCGGCGCTGATGGTGCTGGCTACCGGCGCGGGCAGCGTGATTGCCTCCCACGTTAACGACCCGGGATTCTGGCTGTTTAAAGGCTATTTTAATCTCAGCGTGGGGGAAACGTTGCGCACATGGACGGTCATGGAGACACTGATTTCCATTATGGGGCTGCTGGGGGTTCTGGCGCTGAACGCCATCCTGCATTAAGACGGTCATCACCGGGGAGCACAGGTCTGCGCTCCCCGGCACTGGAGAGAAAATGAGGAACCACAGAATTTCTTTGCAAGACATCGCCACGCTGGCGGGCGTGACCAAAATGACGGTGAGCCGCTACATTCGCTCGCCGAAAAAGGTCGCAAAGGAAACCGGTGAACGCATCGCGCAGATTATGGAGGAGATTAATTACATCCCCAACCGCGCGCCCGCGATGCTGCTGAACGCGCAAAGCTACACGCTCGGCGTGCTGATCCCCTCGTTTCAAAACCAGTTGTTCGCAGATATTCTGGCCGGTATTGAGTCAGTCACCTCGGACCATAACTATCAGACGCTGATCGCCAACTACAATTACGACCGGGAATCAGAGGAAGAGTCGGTGATTAACCTGCTGTCGTACAATATCGACGGCATTATTTTGTCCGAGAAATATCACACTCTGCGCACAGTTAAATTTCTGCGTTCAGCCAACATTCCGGTGGTCGAGCTGATGGATATTCAGGGCGATCGTCTGGACATGGAAGTAGGTTTCGATAACCGTCAGGCGGCGTTTGATATGGTCAGCACCATGCTGGATAAACGTCAGCGGCGCAAAATCCTCTATCTCGGTTCGAAAGACGACGTCCGCGATGAACAACGCTATCGCGGCTACTGCGATGCCATGACGCGTCGAGGTCTGGTGCCGCTGCGCGTCAATCCGCGCGCTATTTCGTCCATTCATCTTGGCACCCAGATGATGCGGGACGCGCTGGCTGCGCATCCGGATGTAGACGGCGTGTTTTGCACCAACGACGATATTGCGATGGGCGCGCTGTTGCTGTGCCGCGAGCGCGAGCTGGCCGTTCCGGAGCAGATCTCAATTGCCGGTTTTCACGGGCTGGAAATGGGCAGGCAGATGATCCCAAGCCTCGCCAGCGTGATCACCCCGCGTTTTGACATTGGCCGCATGGCGGCGCAGATGTTGCTGAGCAAAATCAAGAACAACGACCATAACCACAACACCGTGGATCTTGGGTATCAGATTTATCACGGCAATACGCTTTAAGTCATTTTCTCTCGCCATCGCATACTCTCTTTGATGGACATTGCCTATACTCCAGGCAGGATAAATGGAGGAAATCTCAATGAGCGCACCCCTGCTAATTGCCCGCACGCCGGACACTGAACTGTTTTTACTGCCAGGCATGGCCAACCGTCACGGGCTGATTACCGGCGCGACCGGGACCGGCAAAACCGTCACGTTACAAAAGCTTGCCGAATCGCTGTCCGGGATTGGCGTACCGGTATTTATGGCCGATGTGAAAGGTGACTTAACCGGCGTAGCCGAGGAAGGCCAATCCTCTGAAAAGCTGCTCGCCCGCCTGAAAAACATCGGCATTACCGACTGGCAACCGCATGCCAATCCGGTCACCGTGTGGGATATCTTTGGCGAAAAGGGTCACCCGGTGCGGGCCACGGTATCTGATCTCGGGCCGCTGCTGCTGGCTCGTCTGCTGAATCTCAACGACGTGCAGTCCGGCGTGCTGGATATTATCTTCCGTATTGCCGATGACCAGGGTCTGTTGCTGCTGGATTTCAAAGATCTGCGGGCCATTACGCAGTACATCGGCGATAACGCTAAATCGTTCCAGAACCAGTACGGCAACATCAGTAGCGCCTCGGTGGGCGCTATCCAGCGCGGACTGTTGTCACTGGAACAACAGGGCGCGGCGCACTTCTTTGGCGAACCGATGCTGGATATCAAAGACTGGATGCGAACCGACGCCAGCGGCAAAGGGATGATCAACATCCTCAGCGCCGAGAAACTCTACCAGATGCCCAAACTGTACGCCGCCAGCCTGCTGTGGATGCTCTCCGAACTGTACGAACAGCTGCCGGAAGCAGGCGATCTGGAAAAACCAAAACTGGTGTTCTTCTTTGATGAAGCGCATCTGCTGTTCAACGACGCCCCGCAGGTGCTGCTGGATAAAATCGAACAGGTGATCCGCCTGATCCGCTCGAAAGGGGTCGGTGTGTGGTTCGTCTCGCAAAACCCGTCGGATATTCCGGACAACGTGCTTGGCCAGTTGGGTAACCGCGTGCAGCACGCCCTGCGCGCGTTCACGCCGAAAGATCAGAAAGCGGTGAAAAGCGCGGCGCAAACCATGCGCGCCAACCCGGCGTTTGATACCGAGAAAGCTATTCAGGAGCTGGGCACCGGCGAGGCGCTGGTGTCGTTTCTGGACGCCAAAGGCAGCCCGTCGGTGGTGGAGCGGGCAATGGTGATTGCGCCCTGCTCCCGTATGGGGCCGGTAACCGACGATGAGCGCAACGGGCTGATCAATCACTCCTCGCTGTACGGCAAATATGAGGAAGAGGTCGACCGCGAATCCGCCTATGAGCGTTTACAGCAAGGCGTGCAAGCCAGCACCGGGCAGCAAAATACGCCTCCCGCCAACGGTAAAGCGGTCGAGGTTGACGACGGTATTCTCGGTGGGTTGAAGGATATTTTGTTTGGCAGCACAGGACCACGCGGCGGCAAGCGCGATGGCGTGGTACAGAGCGTGGCGAAAAGCGCGGCGCGACAGGTCACTAATCAGATAATCCGCGGCATGTTGGGGAGTTTGATGGGCGGGAGAAAACGCTAGTGTCCGTGTTACTGTGCCGGATGGCGGCGTAAACGCCTTATCCGGCCTAGGGGCCTGGTAGGCCTGATAAGCGCAGCGCCATCAGGCACTGCGCTTTACTGTGATTACGACCTACGCAGCATCAGCCACAGACTAATCAGCAGGAAGCTGGCGCTTGGCAGCAGCGCGCCGATAATCGGCGGAATGCCGTACACCAGCGTCAGCGGGCCAAAGATTTGGTCCAGCACATAGAACACAAAACCGAAGCTAATCCCCGTCACCACACGCACACCCATCGGCACGCTACGCAGCGGGCCGAAGATAAATGACAGCGCCATCAGCATCATGACCGCCACTGACAGCGGCTGGAACACTTTGCTCCACATATTGAGCTGGTAGCGTCCGGCGTCCTGGCCGCTCGACTTCAGGTACTTCACGTAATTATGCAGACCACTAATCGACAGCGCGTCAGGATCCAACGCCACGACGCCGAGCTTGTCGGGCGTAAGGTTGGTTTTCCAGGTGCCGCTCACCGTTTGCGAGCCGGTGATTTGTTTCGGATCGGTCAGGTTGGATTCATCCACCTGCGACAAACGCCAGACCTTCTGCTCCGGGTCAAACGTCGCGCTGGCGGCATAGCGAACGGACTGCAAACGACGCTTGTCGTTAAAGGCGTAAATGCTGATTCCGCCTAATTCGGCGTCCCCTTTCACTCGCTCGATGTAAACAAAGCTGTCGCCATCTTTCGCCCACAGTCCTTGCTGGGTAGAGAGCAGCGAGCCGCCGTACATCTGCTGCGCACGGTAGTTACGCGCCATCTGTTCACCCTGCGGTGCCACCCATTCCCCGATGGCCATCGTCAGCAGCACCAGCGGAATCGCGGTTTTCATCACCGACAACGCTACCTGCATACGGGTAAAGCCGGAAGCCTGCATCACCACCAGTTCACTACGCTGGGCCAACATGCCCAGCCCCAACAACGCACCCAGCAGCGCCGCCATCGGGAAGAAGATCTGGATATCTTTCGGTGCGCTGAGCAGGGTATACAGCCCGGCACCCATCGCATCGTAGCTCCCCTGCCCGGCTTTTTTCAGCTGGTCGACAAACTTGATGATCCCGGAGAGCGACACCAGCATGAACAACGTCATCATGATGGTGGTAAAAATGGTTTTACCGATATAGCGGTCAAGTACACCAAAGGGCTGCATTATACCGCTCCTTTACGCATAAAACGGGCACGCAAGCGGCGCATCGGCACCGTATCCCAGAGGTTAAGCACAATCGCCAGCGCCAGATAGGCCAGGTTTACCACCCACATCCAGAACACCGGATCCAGTTTACCTTTGCCACCGTTCGACTTCAGCGACGTCTGCACCAGGAAGAACAGCAAATAGAGCAGCATGGCTGGCAGCATGGACAGTACGCGACCCTGCCGCGGGTTAACCACGCTCAGCGGGACAACCATCAGCGCCATCATAAATACGGTGAATACCAATGTGATACGCCAGTGCAGCTCCGCACGGGCCCGAGCGTTGTCGGTATTCCACAGCGTGCGCATATCCATCTGGTCGGTATCGTTGGGATCCAGCGCCACGGCCTGATGGCCGATAATCGCCTGGTAGTCCTGGAAATCGGTAATGCGGAAATCGCGCAGCAGCGCGGTCCCTTCAAAACGCGTACCTTTGTTCAGCACCACGACCTGAGAGCCGTCACGCAACTGAGTCAGATGTCCGGAATCAGCCACAACCACCGAAGGACGGGCGTTACCTTTCGGGCGGATTTGCGCGAGGAACACATCTTTGAAGCTGCTACCATCAACACTTTCGATAAACAACACCGAACTGCCGTTCGTTGCCTGCTGGAATTGCCCTTGAGCAAGCGCCGCCATGCCGGGGTTCGCTTTTGCTTCCGCCAGCACTTCATCCTGATGCCGGGAGGACCACGGTCCGGCCCACATTACGTTGACTGCCGCAACGATACTGGTAAACAACGCCAGCACCATCGCCGCTTTTACCAGCACAGCCTTGCTCAGCCCGCAGGCGTGCATGACCGTAATTTCACTTTCGGTATACAGTTTGCCCAGCGTCATTAGCAGCCCAAGGAACAGGCTTAAGGGCAAGATAAGTTGCGCCATTTCTGGCACGCCCAGCCCCAGCAGCGAGAGCACCAGATTCGCCGGGATATCACCGTCAACAGCCGCACCCAGGATCCTGACTAACTTTTGACAAAAGAAGATCAAAAGCAGGATGAATAGGATCGCAAGTTGGCTTTTGAGCGTTTCCCGAACCAGATATCTTATGATTATCACTTTAAATACGCCCGTAAAAACCCGTCTTTTGCCGGAATTTAGCTTGTTTCATGGCTTAAACGTCATTTATTCTCTTGAGTCGTCGAAATCGTCGCTAAGATCATTATACTCAACGGATCCACCTCTCAGAAATTGTTCTGACGTGCCAATGCCGTAATAACGTTAAGATTAACACGAAGTCACCGCAACAGCGGGTATGAGTTACGAAAGCTTGCAATTCTATCCGTAGCCACCGCTGTTGTCTTTAAGATTCAGGAGCGTAGTGCATGGAGTTCAGTGTAAAAAGCGGTAGCCCGGAGAAACAGCGGAGTGCGTGCATCGTCGTGGGCGTCTTTGAACCACGCCGCCTCTCTCCGATTGCAGAGCAGCTCGACAAGATCAGCGACGGGTACATCAGCGCACTGCTGCGTCGTGGCGAACTGGAAGGCAAACCGGGTCAAACCCTGTTGCTGCACCATGTTCCTAACGTTCTGTCTGAGCGAATTCTCCTCATTGGTTGTGGCAAAGAGCGTGAACTTGATGAGCGCCAGTACAAGCAGGTCATTCAGAAAACCATCAATACGCTGAATGATACTGGCTCAATGGAAGCCGTCTGCTTCCTGACTGAGCTGCACGTCAAAGGGCGCAATAACTACTGGAAAGTGCGTCAGGCCGTTGAGACGGCCCAGGAAACGCTGTACAGCTTTGACCAGTTGAAGACCAACAAAAGCGAGCCGCGCCGCCCGCTGCGTAAAATGGTCTTCAACGTACCGACCCGCCGTGAGCTGACCAGCGGCGAGCGTGCTATCCAGCACGGCCTGGCCATTGCTGCCGGTATTAAAGCGGCGAAAGATCTCGGCAATATGCCGCCAAATATTTGTAACGCCGCCTATCTGGCTTCTCAGGCGCGTCAGCTGGCAGACAGCTACAGCAAAAATGTTGTGACCCGCGTGATCGGCGAGCAGCAGATGAAAGAGCTGGGTATGCACTCTTATCTCGCCGTCGGCCACGGCTCGCAGAACGAGTCACTGATGTCGGTCATCGAGTACAAAGGCAATCCGTCCGAAGACGCGCGTCCGATTGTGCTGGTCGGTAAAGGGTTAACCTTCGACTCCGGCGGTATCTCCATCAAACCAGCCGAAGGCATGGATGAGATGAAGTACGACATGTGCGGCGCGGCGGCAGTGTACGGCGTAATGCGCATGGTGGCCGAGCTTCAACTACCCATCAACGTCGTCGGCGTACTGGCGGGCTGCGAAAACATGCCGGGTGGCCGCGCGTATCGCCCTGGCGATGTGCTGACCACTATGTCCGGGCAGACCGTTGAAGTGCTCAATACCGACGCCGAAGGCCGTCTGGTGCTGTGCGACGTGTTAACCTACGTCGAACGCTTTGAGCCGGAGGCGGTGATTGACGTTGCGACCCTGACCGGCGCGTGCGTGATTGCGCTGGGCCATCACATCACCGGCCTGATGTCGAACCACAACCCGCTGGCGCATGAGCTCATCGGCGCGTCCGAGCAGGCTGGCGATCGCGCATGGCGTCTGCCGCTGGGTGATGAGTTCCAGGAACAGCTGGAGTCCAACTTTGCGGATATGGCGAACATTGGCGGACGTCCTGGCGGAGCCATTACCGCAGGCTGCTTCCTGTCACGCTTTACCCGTAAGTACAACTGGGCGCACCTGGATATCGCCGGTACCGCATGGCGTTCAGGGAAAGCCAAAGGAGCAACCGGTCGTCCGGTCGCGTTGCTGTCGCAGTTCCTGCTCAATCGTGCCGGTTTTAACGGCGAAGAGTAGTTTGCATGATTGCCGGATGGCGCTGCGCTTTTCCGGCCTACAAGATCGAGCAATAAGAATTCTATACCCTATGGATTTCGAGTTGCATCGCGGCGGCAACTGAGCAAATCCCCAGGAGCATAGTTTACTATGTGACTGGGGTGCGTGAAGGCAGCCAACAATGAGGCAACTTGAAAGACGACGGGTATAGATATGAGGAATGCGACCTTTTATATTCTGGACAATGACAACACCATCGACGGCCTCAGCGCCGTTGAACAACTGGTGTGTGAAATTGCCGCAGAACGTTGGCGGGCTGGCAAGCGTGTGCTGATCGCCTGTGAAAACGAAAAGCAGGCTCTGCGACTGGATGAAGCCCTGTGGGCAAGACCGGCAGAAAGCTTTGTTCCACATAATCTGGCGGGTGAAGGCCCCAGAGGCGGCGCCCCGGTAGAGATTGCCTGGCCGGAAAAACGCAACAGCAGCCCGCGCGACCTGCTCATCAGTTTACGCGTTGGCTTTGCAGATTTTGCCACCGCTTTCACAGAAGTGATAGACTTCGTTCCTTACGAAGATTCTTTGAAACAATCGGCACGCGATCGCTACAAAGCTTACCGCGTGGCTGGTTTTAACCTGAATACGGCAACCTGGAAATAATGGAAAAGACATACAACCCACAAGATATCGAACAGCCGCTTTACGAGCACTGGGAAAAGCAGGGCTATTTCAAACCTAACGGCGATGAAAGCAAAGAGTCCTTCTGCATCATGATCCCGCCGCCGAACGTCACCGGCAGTTTGCATATGGGTCATGCTTTCCAGCAAACCATCATGGATACCATGATTCGCTACCAGCGCATGCAGGGCAAAAACACCCTGTGGCAGGCCGGTACCGACCACGCGGGTATCGCAACCCAGATGGTGGTTGAGCGTAAGATTGCCGCTGAAGAAGGTAAAACCCGTCACGACTACGGTCGCGAAGCGTTTATCGACAAAATTTGGCAGTGGAAAGCGGAATCCGGCGGCACCATTACCCGTCAGATGCGCCGTCTCGGCAACTCCGTTGACTGGGAGCGCGAGCGCTTCACCATGGACGAAGGCCTTTCCAATGCCGTGAAAGAAGTCTTCGTTCGCCTGTACAAAGAAGACCTGATTTACCGAGGCAAGCGCCTGGTAAACTGGGACCCGAAACTGCGCACAGCCATCTCTGACCTGGAAGTGGAAAACCGCGAGTCTAAAGGCTCGATGTGGCACATCCGCTATCCGCTGGCCGACGGCGCGAAAACCGCAGACGGTAAAGATTACCTGGTCGTGGCGACCACCCGTCCGGAAACCATTCTGGGCGACACCGGCGTGGCCGTGAACCCGGAAGATCCGCGTTATAAAGATCTGATCGGCAAATTCGTCATGCTGCCGCTGGTTGACCGCCGTATTCCTATCGTGGGCGACGAACACGCCGATATGGAAAAAGGCACCGGCTGCGTGAAGATCACCCCGGCACACGACTTTAACGACTACGAAGTCGGCCGTCGTCACGCCCTGCCAATGATTAACATTCTGACCTTTGATGGCGACATCCGCGAAACCGCGGAAGTGTATGACACCAAAGGTGAAGAGTCTGACGTTTACTCCAACGCTATCCCGGCTGAATTCCAGAAGCTGGAACGCTTTGCCGCGCGTAAAGCGATCGTCGCTGCCATCGATGCGATGGGCCTGCTGGAAGAGATCAAACCTCACGATCTGACCGTTCCTTACGGCGACCGTGGCGGCGTGGTTATCGAACCGATGCTGACCGACCAGTGGTACGTCCGTGCCGACGTGCTGGCAAAACCGGCGGTTGAAGCGGTTGAGAACGGCGACATCCAGTTCGTACCGAAGCAGTACGAAAACATGTACTTCTCCTGGATGCGCGATATTCAGGACTGGTGTATCTCCCGTCAGCTGTGGTGGGGTCACCGTATCCCGGCATGGTATGACAACGACGGCAACGTCTACGTTGGCCGTACCGAAGACGAAGTGCGTCAGGAAAACAACCTCGGTGCCGACGTTCAGCTTCGTCAGGACGAAGACGTTCTGGATACCTGGTTCTCCTCCGCGCTGTGGACCTTCTCTACCCTCGGCTGGCCGGAAAACACCGATGCGCTGCGTCAGTTCCACCCAACCAGCGTGATGGTTTCCGGCTTCGACATCATCTTCTTCTGGATTGCCCGCATGATCATGATGACCATGCACTTCATCAAAGATGAAAACGGCAAGCCGCAGGTTCCGTTCCATACCGTCTACATGACCGGTCTGATCCGTGACGACGAAGGCCAGAAGATGTCCAAATCCAAGGGCAACGTGATTGACCCGCTGGATATGGTCGACGGTATCTCGCTGCCGGAGCTGCTGGAAAAACGTACCGGCAACATGATGCAGCCGCAGTTGGCTGAGAAGATTGCCAAACGTACCGAGAAGCAGTTCCCGAACGGCATCGAGCCGCACGGCACCGACGCCCTGCGTTTCACCCTGGCGGCGCTGGCCTCTACCGGCCGCGACATCAACTGGGATATGAAGCGTCTGGAAGGTTACCGTAACTTCTGTAACAAGCTGTGGAACGCCAGCCGCTTCGTGCTGATGAACACCGAAGATCAGGATTGCGGCTTCAACGGCGGCGAAATGACCCTGTCTCTGGCCGACCGCTGGATCCTCGCTGAATTCAACCAGACCATCAAAGCGTACCGCGAAGCGCTGGATAACTTCCGCTTCGATATCGCCGCGGGCATTCTGTACGAGTTCACCTGGAACCAGTTCTGCGACTGGTATCTGGAGCTGACCAAGCCGGTCATGACCGGAGGAACTGATGCTGAACTGCGCGGCACCCGCAATACGCTGGTGACCGTGCTGGAAGGCCTGCTGCGCCTGGCGCACCCGATCATTCCGTTCATCACCGAAACCATCTGGCAGCGCGTGAAAGTGATTTGTGGCAACACCGCAGATACCATCATGCTGCAGCCGTTCCCGGAATATAACGCGGCTCAGGTTGATGAAGCGGCACTGGCTGATACCGAATGGCTGAAGCAGGCGATCGTTGCCGTACGTAACATCCGCGCGGAAATGAACATTGCCCCAGGCAAACCGCTGGAGCTGTTACTGCGTGGTTGCAGCGCGGATGCAATGCGTCGTGTCAACGACAACAAGAGCTTCCTACTGAACCTGGCGCGTCTGGAAAGCATCACCGTGCTGCCTGCCGATGATAAAGGTCCGGTTTCGGTGACCAAAATCATCGACGGCGCCGAGCTGCTGATCCCGATGGCAGGTCTCATCAACAAAGAAGATGAACTGGCGCGTCTGGCGAAAGAAGTGGCGAAAATCGAAGGTGAGATTGCCCGTATCGAAGGCAAACTCTCCAACGAAGGTTTCGTTGCTCGCGCCCCGGAAGCGGTGATCGCCAAAGAGCGTGAGAAGCTGGACGGTTACGCGGAAGCCAAAGCGAAGCTGATTGAGCAGCAGGCGGTCATCGCCGCGCTGTAATCATCGTGCCTGTACGTTTGCCGGATGGCGCTTGCGCTTATCCGGCCTACGGGCACCGTCAACGTAGGTCGGATAAGCGTAGCGCATCCGACGCCGCAGACAATAAAAGCCTCTGACGCATATGCTCAGAGGCTTTTTATTGAATTATCCTCGCTTGCGCTTCCCCTCACCGCAGTGGTATTAACTGCATATGTCTCACTTTTATGTCATGAGTTCGCTATGAGTGCCATTACCTCCGTCGCGGCAACGCTGCGCCGAATTTCTGCCGATGATAACGCCGCAATTGCCCGCGTTATCCGCAAAGTTTCCGCTGAATACGGCCTTACCGCCGATAAAGGCTACACCGTTGCCGACCCTAATCTGGACGAATTGTTCCAGGTTTACAGCCAGCCGGGCGCGGCCTACTGGGTGGTTGAGCAAAACGGTGAAGTCGTGGGCGGCGGCGGTGTTGCACCGTTAGGATGTAGTGAACCAGACATTTGTGAGCTGCAAAAGATGTACTTCCTGTCGAGCGCGCGCGGTCAGGGGCTGGCGAAAAAACTGGCGCTGATGGCGCTTGAACATGCCCGTGAGCAAGGTTTTAAGCAGTGCTATCTTGAGACCACGGCTTTTCTGACTGAGGCAATTCGCCTGTATGAGCATTTAGGCTTTGAGCATATCAGCGAAGCGCTGGGCTGTACCGGGCACGTAGATTGTGAAGTGCGAATGTTAAAGCCCCTCAGACCTTACGCCGAGAGGCTTTAACCGCGTTACTGCATCTCGGCTGAGAGCATCAGTCGAATAACGCCAGCCGCGCGAGCGGTTGGCAGCTTCAGCACCTGTGACCATAAATCTTGCACCATTTCACAGGCGACTTTCTCTTTGCCCACGCCTTTACTCGGATCGGCCATGATTTGGATATCCGGTCCAAAGCGCTGTACCAGCCCCGGACTGATGGATTGCAGATCCTGAAGTGCCAACTGTTTTTCTTCCGCCGTAACCGTATGTTTGTTCGGGCCATAGGCCGCGTGCATCATACTCATGTCGCTGGCCATACGACGGTTCATGAGCTCGCGCGGAATAATACGCACCGGGTTAATCCCGCCTTTCACTGCCGGGAATAAAAAGCGAAAACATTCGTCATTGCCCACTTTTGCCACCGCGGCAATCTGCTCGAGATTAATCTTCATATACTCGATCACGTTGGCATCAGGCGCCTGCTGCAAACGCGCCATCTGTACCTGTAGGATCTGCGGCTGAATAGCGTCGATAATCTGTTGCTCGCTTTTCCCCGCCTCCTTCAGCTGCGTTGCCTGGGTGAGGATGTTCTGCCACAGCGCTGGCTCCTGCTCCTTAAGCACCTGATAAACAGGCATGGACAGCATCGCGTTTTCAAATTTCTGCGCATCCGTCAGACCATAATCCGGGCTTTCGCGTGGGATCAGGTAGTGCACATCAAACAAATTCCACGCAACAATCGCCACCACAAAAACCACCGCGCCGGAGACCTTACCCAGCCAGCCTTTTTTGCGAAACATGCCGACGACGATAGCAATCACCGCCCCGATATAACCCGCCAACAATACGTGTGCCCAGTTCATTAACCATCCTTATGATAAATCGTCTCTGTTCTGGGGATATATTTCCCCTTCGCGCGTTTTGATTATTACGGCAGCAGCAAGCGATTGCCAGCCACCAGATTTTGCTAACAAGCAACAGGAAGGGTTAAACCGCGCGGAAATGTCTGCCGCGCGTCAGAGAAGGAGGCTAAGCAGGAACGCCGCTGTGAAAGCGGAACTCGTCATCCGGTGAAGTGATAAGCGACGCTTCCACTTCACCAAAAAACCGCACCCGGCTACTGATATCATCGGTTGAAACCTGCTGCGCCAGCGCCAGGTAATCCTGATAGTGCCGCGCCTCGGATCGCAGCAGCGACAGATAAAACGCCCGCAGATCGTCATCCAGATACGGTGCCAGCGCGGCGAACCGTTCACAGGACCGCGCTTCAATATATGCGCCGCAAATCAGCTTATCAATCAGCGTTAATGGTTCGTGGGTACGAACCTCTTTGAGCATACCTTTGGCGTAACGGCTGGCAGTAATTTTGATGTAGGGTATGTCGCGGCTCATCATCGCCTCGCGTACCTGCCAGAAGTGATGCAGCTCTTCTTTGATCAGCAACACCATGCTGTCGATAAGCTTGCGCCCCCACGGATCGTCGGTCTGCGGCATCACACTTTTGCTTATCTGTTTATTCAGTGCAATGAAATCAGGTTCCTCTCCATCTCTGAACGCGAAGGCCTCATAGGGTTTCAGCCAGTCCAGCAGCGCCTGCGATCCCTGTTTATCTGCGACATATTTACGCACCAACAGCATCGCCGTTTGCGCCGCTTTCAGCTCACAGACGAGGTGGTCGGTCAGCAGCAGGGGAAGATTTGCCGGGTTCTGCGCTTTATCAAGCCAGGCCTGGGGCGTTTTACAGTGCAGGAAGTTGTGGATCGGGGAGAGTATTTGCGGGTAATCCATACGTTGTCCTTGCCCTGCGGCAGCCTGGGCTACCGCAGGTCAGTAGATGACTTAGTGACGCACGCCGTCATCATCTTCGTCGACGAGATCTTCATCGTCGCCGTCTTCACCTTCTTCGCCGTTCGGGTCTTCAAAATAGGTGCCCCAACCGTCGTATTCCACATCATATTTTTCAGCCAGGTTCATCAGTTGCTCAACCTGAGCATCGATCAACTCCGCATTCAGTGCACATTCGCTCAGGATGTCACAGCAAATAACCGTGTCGCCTTCTTCCACTTCCAGCTCTTCCGGCTCGGTCACTTCATAACCCAGCTTGAAGGCTTCTACTGCCGCTTTTTCCAGGGTTTCGAAGTCATCCGCGGAAAGGTGATGCTCAATGGTGTACAGCGCGTCTGGATCGCTGCCATCTTCGAGTAACTCTTCAATAATCAAGCGCGTTTCTTCACGCTGTTCTTCCAGTAGTTCCGGGTTTGCCATGGCTCGTTCCTCATAATGTCCTGCCGATACTCTTATTGTCACATACCGCTGACATTGCCTCCACCTTTCCAGGAAAGATTTGTTAAACAAGGTTGCAAATGAATAAACATCCATATAAATTGAATTTTAATTCAATAAATGGCTTAAGCCATGTGAGGAAACCATGTTTGCGTTTTATCAGAAGCACTTTTTGAAACTGCTTGATTTCACCTCTGCTGAACTCACGTCACTGCTCCAGCTCGCCGCGCAGCTTAAGGCGGATAAGAAAAACGGTACAGAGGTCGCTAAACTCACCGGTAAAAATATCGCGCTCATCTTCGAAAAAGACTCAACCCGCACCCGTTGCTCTTTCGAAGTTGCCGCATACGACCAGGGCGCTCGCGTGACGTATCTCGGGCCAAGCGGCAGCCAGATTGGCCATAAAGAGTCGATCAAAGACACCGCCCGCGTGCTCGGCCGCATGTACGACGGTATTCAGTATCGGGGCCACGGCCAGGAGATTGTCGAGACGCTGGCGGAATATGCCGGAGTTCCGGTGTGGAACGGATTAACCAACGAGTTTCATCCCACCCAGCTGCTGGCGGATCTGTTAACTATGCAGGAACACCTGCCGGGTAAAGCGTTTAATGAGATGACGCTGGTCTACACCGGTGATGCCCGCAACAATATGGGCAATTCCATGCTGGAAGCCGCTGCGTTAACCGGGCTGGATCTGCGCCTGGTCGCACCGCAGGCCTGCTGGCCAGAGGAAAGTCTGGTTGCAGAGTGCAAAGCGCTGGCACAGAAAAACGGCGGCAATATTACGCTGACCGAAGATGTCGCCGCGGGCGTGAAAGGTGCGGACTTTATCTATACCGACGTCTGGGTATCAATGGGCGAAGCAAAAGAGAAGTGGGCCGAACGTATTGCGCTGCTGCGTAAGTACCAGGTTAATAGCACGATGATGGCGTTGACCGGCAATCCACAGGTGAAATTCCTGCACTGCCTGCCCGCGTTTCATGACGATCAAACCACGCTTGGCAAACAAATGGCACAGGAATATGGTCTGCACGGCGGTATGGAAGTGACTGATGAGGTCTTTGAATCACCCGCCAGCATCGTATTTGATCAGGCGGAAAACCGGATGCACACCATCAAAGCGGTGATGGTGGCGACGCTGGCGAAGTGAGGGCATGGATGAAAAGAATGCCGGATGGCGATGCTAAGCATCTTATCCGGCCTACAACCGTGCTCCCGTAAGCCGGGTAAGGCGCAGCCGCACCCGGCAATCACGCTTATGCTACCCGCATTTTCACCACAGCTTTGCGTACCAGCGCTGGAGCACCGACCGCGCACAGCGGTTTATGCACTTCACCCGGATAGAACACCACGAAATCACCTTCGTTCAGCACCACCGTTTTCTCCTGTACCCCTTCCGGCAGGAAGGCGATATCTTTATCCGCCAGCCAGTCAGTTTCCGGCGCGCCCGCAGGCTGCGTGCTGAAGGTCATTCCTTCCTGGCCTTTGAGCAGAATCTGAATATCCAGATAGCGGGCGTGATACTCGGCGCGGCGCTGTGCAAACGGCTCCGTCATATCTTCGGCAATCAGATAAAACAGGCGATCGCCGTCAATGTCGTGCTTACCTTTTTCCGTCGCATCCGTCACATGCGCTTTAATGTGTTCAATTGCCTGACGCAGCTCTTCCGGCAGCCAGGCATCCAGGTTGTGAATATTGCCGACAATCATCTCAAACCCCTCAATTAAAACAACGTTTCATTTTTGTTGTTATACGAAAAAACCGCCTGCCATACCACTGCTATTTGCTGATATTTTGCGTCAACGCATGTTTATCGCTGATGATGTTAAATAATTGCTAACTCTCAGCAACAGGTTATGCATAAACTCTGCATAAATTTCGGCCACCCTTTTTCAATCCAATCAGTAACCCACTGTTCTTAAAAACTTTGTTAGAAAAACCAGCCATCGATCACAGTTCACATCTCCTTCACTATCCTTCTTCATCATCATATTTATTTTGAAATAAGCATTACAGTGCAAATAATAAAATCATAAATTCGCATAATAATTCATTACACATAAAAAAGCACAAACAAATCAATACATTACTTATATTGCAGCACTTTTAAACATGTACATAAAATTAACACCGATAAATAACAAGACATATTCCCGCGTAGTAATTCAATTATTCGCATTTTTATTTTGTTAATTCTCAGAGCCATCTCATAAATTAAACAACAAAAGCCAACCATCGACCTGACTGTGAAATAAATCACATTTCCTCATCAAATAAGATCTAAATATAGATTCTGAAATCAGCTGAAAAATCATGACTGCAATAAATATTATTTGCAGGCACCTCCTCTTTATTTTTTAAAATCGTATTAAAGGAATAATGATGGAAAAGCATTATGTCGGGTCTGAAATCGGTCAATTACGTAGCGTAATGCTACATCGCCCTAACCTCAGCTTAAAAAGGCTGACGCCATCAAATTGTCAGGAACTGCTTTTTGATGATGTTCTTTCAGTAGAACGTGCAGGAGAAGAACATGACATTTTCGCCAACACGTTACGTCAGCAAGGGATTGAGGTTCTGTTACTCACTGATTTATTGACACAAACCTTAGATGTCCCGGATGCCAAAGGCTGGCTATTGGAGACACAAATCTCTGATTATCGCCTTGGCCCCGCTTTCGCTACCGATATTCGCGCATGGCTTGCAGATATGCAGCACCGGGAACTCGCCCGGCATTTAAGCGGCGGGCTAACCTACGGGGAAATTCCTGCCTCCATCAAAAATATGGTGGTCGATACTCACGATATTAATGACTTTATTATGAAGCCATTACCCAACCACCTATTTACTCGCGATACCTCCTGTTGGATATATAACGGTGTATCCATTAACCCGATGGCAAAAACCGCACGCCAGCGGGAAACCAATAACCTGCGAGCAATTTACCGTTGGCATCCACAATTTGCCGATGGTGAATTTATTAAATATTTCGGCGATGAAAATATTAATTACGACCACGCCACATTAGAAGGTGGCGATGTGCTGGTGATTGGTCGCGGCGCGGTACTCATCGGTATGTCGGAACGCACCACGCCGCAGGGCATTGAGTTCCTTGCCCAGTCGCTGTTTAAGCATCGCCAGGCTGAACGCGTCATCGCGGTTGAACTGCCGAAACATCGCTCCTGTATGCACCTCGATACCGTCATGACCCACATCGATATCGATACCTTCTCCGTCTACCCGGAAGTGGTACGCCCGGATGTCCAGTGCTGGACCCTGACGCCAGACGGGCGCGGCGGCCTGAAACGCACCCAGGAAAGTACGCTGGTACACGCCCTCGAAAAAGCGCTGGGCCTCGACCAAATCACGCTGATCACCACCGGTGGCGACGCCTTCGAAGCTGAACGCGAACAGTGGAACGACGCCAACAACGTCCTGACACTGCGCCCCGGCGTGGTGGTGGGCTACGAGCGCAACATCTGGACCAACGAAAAATACGACAAAGCCGGTATCACCGTTTTACCCATTCCTGGCGACGAACTGGGACGCGGACGCGGCGGCGCGCGCTGCATGAGCTGCCCACTGGAACGCGACGGTATTTAAGGAGACGTTATGGAAAACAAACCTACTCTGGTTGTGGCGTTGGGCGGCAATGCGCTGCTCAAACGCGGTGAACCGCTGGAAGCTGACATCCAGCGCAAGAATATTGAGCTGGCGGCAAAAACTATCGCTCAGCTTACGCAGCAATGGCGCGTGATTCTTGTGCATGGCAATGGCCCACAGGTTGGACTTTTGGCGTTACAGAACAGCGCTTATGACCGCGTTACCCCTTATCCGCTCGACATTCTCGGTGCGGAAAGTCAGGGAATGATTGGCTATATGCTGCAACAAGCGCTGAAAAACCAGCTGCCGCAACGTGAAATTAGCGTCCTGCTGACTCAGGTTGAAGTCGATGCCCACGATCCAGCCTTCAGCAATCCGACCAAATATATCGGACCGATTTACGACAACGATCAGGCTAAAACGCTACACGCGGAAAAGGGCTGGATTTTCAAAGCCGATGGTAAAGCGTTCCGTCGCGTTGTGCCCTCTCCACAACCCAAACGTATCGTTGAAAGTGATGCTATTCGCACATTGATCGCCCGCGATCATCTGGTGATTTGCAACGGCGGTGGCGGCGTACCGGTGGTGGAAAAAGCCGATGGCTTCCACGGCATTGAAGCAGTGATCGACAAGGATCTCTCCGCCGCCCTGCTCGCCCGCCAACTCCATGCCGATGCGTTGTTGATCCTCACCGATGCTGACGCCGTGTACCTCGACTGGGGCAAACCTACCCAGCGCCCGCTGGCCCAGGTCACCCCGGAACTGCTCGGTGAAATGCAATTCGACGCCGGTTCAATGGGCCCCAAAGTCACCGCCTGCGCGGAATTCGTCTCTCACTGTCGGGGAATTGCTGGCATCGGTTCACTGGCCGACGGTCCGGCCATTCTCGCCGGCGACAAAGGCACGCTCATTCGTCTCGAAACCACCGACGCTCACGCTTAGGGCTTTTTTTGCCGGATGGCGGCTGCGCCTTATCCGGCCTACATAAGGACATTTTCATGACTGTTAACCTGAAAAATCGCAATTTTCTCAAACTGCTGGACTACACCCCTGCAGAAATCCAGTACCTGATCGATCTGGCTATCGAATTAAAAACGGCAAAAAAAGCCGGGCGCGAAAGGCAAACGCTGGTCGGTAAAAATATCGCGCTGATCTTCGAAAAAACCTCCACTCGCACCCGCTGCGCCTTTGAAGTCGGCGCTTTCGATCAGGGCGCACAGGTGACCTACCTCGGCCCAAGCGGCTCGCAGATCGGCCATAAAGAGTCGATGAAAGATACCGCCCGCGTGTTGGGTCGCATGTATGACGGCATCGAATACCGCGGCTACGGCCAGGAGATTGTGGAAGAACTGGGACAATTCGCCGGTGTGCCGGTCTGGAACGGGCTAACGAATGAATTCCACCCTACGCAGATCCTTGCCGATCTGATGACCATGCTGGAGCACGCCCCGGGTAAAACCTTACCCGAACTGAGCTTCGCTTACCTCGGTGACGCCCGCAACAACATGGGTAATTCGCTGATGGTCGGCGCGGCGAAAATGGGGATGGATATTCGTCTGGTCGCGCCAAAGTCCTTCTGGCCGGACGAGGCGCTGGTTGCCGAATGCCGCGAAATCGCCAGCGTAACGGGCGCACGCATTACGCTCACGGACGATGTTGCGGAAGGGGTATACGACGTAGATTTCCTCTATACCGATGTCTGGGTTTCGATGGGCGAACCTAAAGAAGCGTGGGCAGAACGCGTCAGCCTGATGACGCCCTACCAGATTAATCAGCAGGTCATCAATGCGACCGGCAATCCCAATGTGAAATTCATGCACTGCCTGCCCGCCTTTCATAATGAGCACACCAAAGTGGGCCGTGAAATCGAAGCGGCTTACGGTCTGAAAGGACTTGAAGTCACGGAAGAGGTATTCGAGTCAGCGCATTCCATCGTCTTCGACGAAGCGGAAAACCGGATGCATACCATCAAAGCGGTCATGGTAGCGACACTCGGCGACTAACCCCTGCGGGCATGTGTCGCCTGGCGGCATATGCCCAAGCTATCCGGAGAACATCATGGGCAAATTCAAATTTCCCAGCGCGTATACCATCCTGTTTATTCTCATTGCACTCGTCGCCGTTATGACCTGGATTGTCCCGGCAGGGAAATACCAGATGGCGATGAATGCTACCCTCGGCAAAGAAGTGCCGGTTGCCGGTACTTATGCCCCGACCGAGGCGCATCCACAAGGCATAACCGCTGTCCTGCTGGCACCGATTGACGGGCTTTATAACCACGAAACCTACACCGCAGGCGCAATTGATGTCGCGCTGTTTGTCCTGATCATCGGTGGGTTTCTCGGCGTGGTAAACAAAACGGGCGCCATCGACGCAGGCATCGAACGCGTGACGGTCAGGCTGAACGGCAAAGAAGAGTGGATGATCCCCATTCTGATGGGGCTTTTCGCCGCCGGAGGCACGATTTACGGCATGGCGGAAGAATCACTCCCTTTCTACACCTTATTAGTTCCGGTCATGATGGCCGCGCGCTTTGATCCACTGGTTGCGGCGGCGACCGTGCTACTCGGCGCAGGCATCGGCACGCTCGGTTCGACAATCAACCCTTTCGCGACGGTTATCGCCGCTAACGCCGCCGGGATCCCCTTCACCCAGGGAATGTTGATGCGCATTCTGCTGCTGGTCGTCGGCTATGTTATCTGCGTAGTGTGGGTCATGCGTTATGCGCGCAAAGTCCGCAATCACCCGGAGTTGTCGATTGTGGCGGATAAAATGGAGGAAAACCGCGCGCATTTCCTCGGCAATCGCGGCAACGCTAACCTTGAATTCACAGCCACGCGTAAGTGGATCCTGCTGATATTCGCCGCCGCCTTTGCGGTAATGATTTATGGCGTCGCGGTACTCGGATGGTGGATGGCAGAAATATCCGCAGTCTTTCTGGCTTCTGCGATTATCGTCGGCGTGATTGCCCGCATGAGTGAAGAAGCCTTCACCAGTACCTTCATTGACGGTGCGCGGGATCTGCTCGGCGTGGCGCTGATTATCGGCATTGCGCGCGGTATCGTCGTGGTGATGGATAACGGTATGATTACCCACACCATTCTGCACAGCGCCGAAAATTTAGTCTCCGGTCTTTCCACTACCATTTTCATCAATGTGACCTACTGGCTGGAAGTATTGCTCTCCTTCCTGGTCCCTTCCTCGTCTGGTCTGGCGGTGCTCACGATGCCCATTATGGCCCCGCTGGCCGACTTCGCCCACGTGCAAAGGGATCTGGTCGTTACTGCGTACCAATCCGCTTCTGGCATTGTGAATCTGATCACCCCCACTTCAGCCGTCGTGATGGGCGGGTTGGCCATCGCTCGCGTTCCTTATGTGCGCTACCTGAAATGGGTCGCCCCACTGCTGCTGATTCTGACGGTGCTGAACATGGTCGTCCTGAGTATCGGCGCAATGCTATAGCCGTTTTGGCCGTCGGCTCCCGACGGCTTTTTTGAGCGTGCTCTCGTTTTTCTGCACAACCGCCCGTTTGAGCCGTTATTGATATAGCAAATGTGGTGAATTTCGCCATCGCATTGATACAAATAATAAATTTAGGGTGTTTTTATGAAGGAATTCGATGATTACTCGACCAAAGAACAGAAACAGCTGGCGATTTGTCAGCGCCTGATTACTGAAAAAAGCTACCTGTCCCAGGAAGCGCTTCGCCGCGATCTACAACAGCATGGTTTTACCGGGATTAGCCAGTCAACGGTATCTCGTCTGCTAAAGCTGCTCGGGGCGATAAAAATAAGAAATACAAAAGGGCAAAAAATTTATTCTGTAAATCCGCAATCGCGACCCGCGCCGGATGCTGCCCGATCGATTGCTGAAATGGTGGTCAGCGTGGAACACAATAGCGAGTTTATCCTCATTCATACTGCAGCAGGTTATGGCCGTGCCGTTGCCAGAATCCTCGATTATCACGCGTTGCCAGAAGTTCTCGGCGTGATTGCCGGTAGCAGTATTGTCTGGGTTGCGCCGCGAGTCGTGCAGCGAACGGGACTGGTGCACAAGCAGATTAACTATCTATTTAAAATGAATTAAAATTCATAAGAACCGTTTGCGATGAATAAATCGTGCATTTTTCGCTTGATCCCATAACGGAGCTGAGTATAATCGCGGACAATTTGCCGGGAGGATGTATGGTTCAGTGTGTACGACATTTTGTCTTACCGCGTCTGAAAAAGGACGCTGGCCTGCCGTTTTTCTTTCCGTTGATCATCCATTCCGAGCCCCTCAATTGAGGGGCTTTTTTTTTGCCCAGGCGTCAGGAGATAAACATGGCTAACCCGCTCTATCAAAAACACATCATTTCCATAAACGACCTCAGCCGCGACGACCTCAATCTGGTCCTCGCGACGGCGGCGAAATTAAAAGCCAACCCGCAGCCGGAGCTGTTAAAGCATAAGGTCATCGCCAGCTGCTTCTTTGAGGCGTCAACCCGCACCCGTTTATCCTTTGAAACCTCGATGCACCGCCTGGGCGCCAGCGTGGTAGGTTTCTCTGACAGCAGCAACACGTCGCTTGGCAAAAAAGGCGAAACGCTGGCCGACACCATTTCCGTCATCAGCACTTATGTCGACGCCATCGTGATGCGTCACCCGCAGGAAGGTGCTGCGCGTCTGGCAACGGAGTTCTCCGGTAACGTTCCGGTACTGAACGCCGGCGACGGCTCCAACCAACACCCGACCCAAACGCTGCTGGATCTGTTTACCATTCAGGAAACGCAGGGTCGCCTGGACAATCTGCACATCGCCATGGTGGGCGACCTGAAATATGGCCGCACCGTCCACTCCCTGACCCAGGCGCTGGCGAAGTTTGAAGGTAACCGCTTCTACTTTATCGCCCCGGACGCGCTGGCGATGCCGCAATACATTCTGGATATGTTGAACGAAAAAGGTATCGCCTGGAGCCTGCACGGCACCATCGAAGAAGTGATGGCGGAGGTCGATATTCTCTACATGACCCGCGTGCAGAAAGAGCGTCTGGACCCGTCCGAATACGCCAACGTGAAAGCACAGTTTGTTCTGCGCGCCAGCGATCTGGCGGGAGCCAAAGAGAACATGAAGGTGCTGCATCCGCTGCCGCGCATCGATGAGATCACCACCGATGTCGATAAGACGCCGCACGCCTGGTATTTCCAGCAGGCTGGCAACGGCATCTTCGCCCGCCAGGCGTTACTGGCACTGGTACTGAATAGCGAACTGGCACTGTAAGGGAGAAAAAGAGATGACACACGATAACAAACTGCAGGTTGAAGCCATCAAACGTGGCACCGTGATTGACCATATCCCCGCACAGGTTGGTTTTAAGCTGCTGACGCTGTTCAAACTGACCGAAACCGACCAGCGCATCACTATCGGACTGAACCTGCCGTCTGGCGAGATGGGCCGTAAAGACCTGATTAAAATCGAAAATACCTTCCTGACCGACGAGCAGGTCAACCAGCTCTCCCTGTACGCTCCGCAGGCAACGGTAAACCGCATTGACGATTATGATGTGGTGGGTAAATCACGCCCCAGCCTGCCGGAGCGCATCGACAACGTGCTGGTGTGCCCGAACAGCAACTGTATCAGCCATGCTGAGCCGGTTTCCTCCAGTTTTGCAGTGAAAAAGCGCGCCGATGACATCGCACTCAAATGCAAATACTGTGAAAAAGAGTTTTCGCATTATGTGGTGCTGGCCAACTAATTAGGGTTGGTTATGAAATCCCGGCTCCCTATAATGAGCGGGAACATTCTATTACCGCTGTAATTCAGGAGAAATCATGAGCAAGACTATCGCGACGGAAAATGCACCAGCAGCAATCGGCCCATACGTTCAGGGTGTTGACCTGGGTAGCATGGTAATCACTTCCGGTCAGATCCCGGTCGATCCGAAAACCGGTGCCGTAGCGGAAGACGTGTCCGCTCAGGCACGTCAGTCGCTGGAAAACGTAAAAGCTATCGTAGAAGCTGCAGGCCTGAAAGTGGGCGATATCGTAAAAACGACCGTTTTCGTTAAAGACCTGAACGATTTTGCCACCGTCAACGCGACCTACGAAGCGTTCTTCACCGAGCACAACGCGACCTTCCCGGCACGCTCTTGCGTGGAAGTGGCCCGTCTGCCGAAAGACGTGAAAATCGAGATTGAAGCGATCGCCGTTCGTCGCTAAGTCTCCTTGTGCCGGATGGCGGCTTCGCCTTATCCGGCCTACGCAAGCGTAGTTTGTAGGCCCGGTAAGCGTGAGCGCCACCGGGCATTTATCACATCACGCCAAACAGTTTCGGCAAGAACAGCGAAATCGCCGGAATGTACGTCACCAGCATCAGCACCAGGAACAGCACGAGGTAGAACGGCAGCATCGCCTTCACCACCTGCTCTATTTTCTGCTTACTCACCGCACTGGCCACAAACAGCACTGACCCTACCGGCGGCGTAATCAGGCCGATCCCTAAGTTCACCAGCATGATCATGCCAAAATGGACCGGATCAATGCCGAGCGCGTTGGTCACTGGCAGCAGAACCGGCGTCAAAATCAGGATCAGCGGCGCCATATCCATCAGCGTACCGATCAGCAGCAACATGATGTTAATGCACATCAGAATGACGTATTTGTTGTCCGAAATACTGGTGAAGGCTTCGGTGATACGCATCGGCAACTGCATATAGGTCATGACGGCACCGAATGCGGCGGCAAAGCCTATCAGGATCATGACGATCGTGACCGTTTTCACCGTGCGGAACATCAGCTTTGGCAGCTCAGACCATTTATAGTCACGATAGATAAACATGGTGACAAAGAAGGCCCACAGACAGGCAATTGCCGCTGATTCCGTCGCGGTAAAGATACCTGACAGGATACCACCCATAATGATCACAACCGTCATCAGGCCCCACAGCGTATCGACGAAAATCTTCAGCGCCTGGCGAAACGGTACGCGTTCCCCTTTTGGGTAACCGCGTTTGTGCGCAAAAGCCACGCACATCACCATCAGGCTGAGGCTTAACAGCAGACCCGGCAGGATCCCGGCGATGAATAGCGCGGCAATCGACACCGTCCCGCCTGTTGCCAGCGAGTAAATAACCGAGTTATGGCTGGGCGGTGTGAGGATCGCCTGCACCGAGCCGCTGGCAGTAACCGCTGCGGCAAAATCGCGCGGGTAGCCTTTTTTATCCATCTCCGGGATCATCACCGAACCGATGGACGCGGTATCAGCCACGGACGATCCAGAAATTGCGCCAAAAAAGGTCGATGCCACAATATTTACCAGCGACAGCCCTCCGCGAATAAAGCCAACAAAAATATAGGCAAAGTTCACCAGCCGCCGCGCAATTCCCCCTTCGGCCATAATAGCCCCGGCCAGAATAAAGAACGGGATCGCCAGCAGCGAAAACTTATTCACCCCACTGGTCAGTTGGATCATCACCGCTTCCAGTGGGATATCAATGTACCAGGCCCCAATGATGGCGCTAATACCAACCGCGTACGCTACCGGTACCCCAATCGCCAGCATAATGCCGAGCGTAAAGACGAGAATAAATGCATCCATCTGCTTTCCTTTCTGAAATGGGGGCGGTAACTAGCTGGTCGAACCCAGCATGACAACGGGACGTTGGTACTGCGGACCACGGAAAATCTTTTCCGCGATAAATAGCAGCGTTATGGCAGAGCCAATCGGCAATGGGAGGTAGTTTTGCCCGGCGCTTAAAAGCGGGAATTCCGCCACGGGCTGGTCCCACAGTTCAAGACAGAGATTGGTTCCGTACCAGAGGATAAACAGGCTTATCGCCACCAGCATAACGTCTGCGATTATCGAGCAATAACGACGGGAAGCATCACCCAGACGATCAATCACCATGCTCACTGCGATATGCGAACCTGCGCGATAGCTCACCGCCGCACCAATAAAGGTGAATGTCACCATACAGAGAATGGCGACGGGCTCAGGCCATGACAGAGCGTTATTCAGAACATAACGCGCGAATATGCCAATAGGGATAATGGCAACCATGACTAATAATGCGATACCGGCAATCCACATTGATACCCGATAAAGAAAATCCATTACCGATGAATAGCATTCACCCATAATCATCACCTCGAATTAATCAAAAGATTCAGGCGGAGGGTTGATATCCTCCACCTGATGAATTACTTCACATCCTGAATCCGTTTGATCAAATCCTGGTGGTCTTTACCGTAATTATCCCGCACTGACTGCGTGGCTTTATAGAAATAGTCCGTATCAATATCGTGGAACTGAACGCCATTGGCTTTCATGGTCTCCAGCGATTTCGCATTATAATCCTGCCAAAGTTTGCGTTGCTCTACCTGGGCTTCTTTAGCGAGCTTAATAATGAGATCCTGGTCTTCTTTTTTCAACTTATCCCATTTAGCTTTCGAGAACAGAAAAAGCTCAGGAATAATAAAATGTTTGCTCCAGGTATAGTTTTTCACGACCGGCAAATAGTTATGCGCAACAAACGTTGGCGGATTATTCTCCGTACCATCAATAACGCCGGTCTGCATGCCGCTAAAGACTTCACTGACGCCCATCACAACGGAGTTAGCGCCCATCGCTTTCAGGGTATCCAGCGCTATCGGACTCCCTTGAACACGGATTTTCATGCCGTGTAAATCTTCCGGTTTCACCACCGGATTTTTGGTGATCAGGTTGCGCGTTCCGGCATCCATCCAGCCGAGGAACACCAGCCGCGATTTGGTGTTTGCCGTCAGGCGGTCGCCAATCTCCTGACCAATCATGCCGTCGAGAACCTTATGCAGATGGTCTTCATCACGAAAGATATACGGCAGGGTAAAGACGTTAATTTCAGGGAGAATGGCGGCAACCGGCGTCATTGAAACGCGAATAATATCGATAGCGCCTAATTGCGCCTGTTCAATCATCTGTTTTTCGTCACCTAACACGCCACCGGGAAAGGTTTTAATCTCCAGACGACCGTCGGTGGCGGCACTCAGTTTTTCCCCCATATGTTTGACGGCGACAACGTTCGGGTAATCAGCCGGATGCACATCTGCGGCGCGAAAGGTTTGTGCCAGCGTTGCATGACTCGCCAGTAATACCGACGCGCCAATACACAGACTTAACAGGTTTTTTGTCAGTTTCATTTGTCCTTCTCCAGAAGTTCATAATATCCATTAACAGGAATAGCTTGCAGAGCAAATGACTGCCGGAATTAAAAATGGGCAGCGTGAAACTTTCTTAACGATGTTACCTGTGCAGACTAACTGGTGTAACAACTTATTTCGATGACTGTGTTCACAAAAAATCACAGACGCTCATTATTTTTAGCACACTGTTTCATTTTTGCAATGCAGATCGTTTTATTGATAAAAAAGCAACGCAAAGAAGGCAATTTGATACTAATTACCGCGTGAGCATTTCAATAAAAATAAAACACCAATATTTCGAGGGAATATCTTTCGAATGAAAAAGTGAAATGCAGGATGGTATTAACACCATCCTGCAGAAGAGAAGTTGAGGATTACTGCCAGCCGTAGCGGCGGCTATAAAAACCTTTCACAAGCTGAGTTAATGTCATGTAACCCGCCAGAATCGCAACCAGCCACGGGAAGTAGCTCAGCGGCAGCGCCTGCAATTGCAGATAGCTGGCCAGCGGAGAGAACGGCAACGCAATGCCCACCACCATCACAACCAGCGTCATCAGCATCAGCGGCCATGCGGCGCGGCTTTGGATGAACGGCACGCGACGGGTACGGATCATATGCACAATCAGCGTTTGCGACAGCAGACCCACCACGAACCAGCCCGACTGGAACAATGTCTGATGTTCAGGCGTATTGGCATGGAAGACGAACCACATCAGGCAAAAAGTCAGAATATCGAAGATCGAGCTGATCGGTCCAAAGAAGATCATAAAGCGGCCCAACTCGGCGGGATTCCAGCGCTGCGGCTTTTTGATCTGCTCTTCGTCGACGTTATCAAACGGAATCGCCACCTGGGATACATCGTACAGCAGGTTCTGAATCAGTAAGTGCAGCGGCAACATCGGCAGGAACGGTAAGAAGGCGCTCGCCACCAGCACGCTAAACACATTACCGAAGTTAGAACTGGCCGTCATTTTGATGTACTTCAGCATGTTAGAGAAGGTACGGCGTCCTTCGATCACCCCTTCTTCCAGCACCATCAGACTCTTTTCCAGCAGGATGATATCTGCCGCTTCACGCGCAATATCAACCGCGCCATCAACGGAGATACCAATGTCCGCCGCGCGCAGCGCCGGGGCGTCGTTAATGCCATCGCCCATAAAGCCGACCACATGACCTTCACGCTTGAGCAGTGTGACAATGCGCTCTTTGTGCATTGGCGTCAGGCGGGCAAACAACGTGGTGCGCTGGGCAAGTCGGGCCAGCTCGTCGTCGCTTAACCCTTCAATGCTGCTGCCGATAACCACATCACCTGCATCCAGACCCACTTCATGACACACTTTCGCCGCAACCAGTTCGCTGTCACCGGTGAGAATTTTCACCGTAATACCGCTGGCTTTCAGCGCTTTCAGCGCCGGGGCGGTCGTTTCTTTCGGCGGATCGAGGAACGCGATATACCCTTCGAGGATCAGATCGGATTCATCAATACGCTGATAGTCCCCTTCACGCGCAGGCAGGTATTTGGTTGCCACCGCCACCACACGCAACCCCTGACGATTCAGCGTATCGGTAACGCGTTTCACCCGACGCAGCATGTTGTCATCTAACGGGACAATCTCACCGTTATGGCGCACCTGGGTGCAAACGCTGAGGATCTCCTGCAGCGCGCCTTTACATACCAGTTGGTGCACATCGGTTTCTTCAGCGACCACCACCGACATGCGGCGGCGTTCGAAATCAAACGGGATCTCATCGATTTTTTGCCAACGGGTAGAGAGCCGGCGGGCGGATTCTTCGTCCACGCCTTCCAGCACTGCCGTATCCAGCAGATTCTTCAGCCCGGTCTGATAGTGGCTGTTCAGCCACGCAGAATGCAGGACATGTTCGCTGGGCTTGCCGGAGATATCGGTATGATTCTCCAGCACTATTTTATCTTGTGTCAGCGTGCCGGTTTTATCGGTGCACAGAATATCCATCGCGCCAAAGTTCTGGATAGCATCGAGGTGTTTAACGATGACCTTTTGTTTTGACAGCTTCACCGCCCCACGCGCCAGCGTCGAGGTGACGATCATCGGCAGCATTTCTGGAGTAAGTCCCACCGCCACAGACAGGGCAAACAGCGCCGCTTCCCACCAGTCACCTTTGGTGTAGCCATTGATGATAAGCACGATGGGCGCCATCACCAGCATAAAGCGGATCAGCAGCATGCTGACGCGGCTGATCCCTTTCTGGAAGGCATTCTGCTCGCTTTCCTGCTCGCTAACACGGCCCGCCAGTTGCCCGAACCAGGTATTGGCTCCGGTCGCAATGACGATAGCCTGTGCCGTTCCGCTCACCACGTTAGTGCCCATAAAGCACAGGGTATCGCATTCCAGCGGGTTGCTTTGCTGCGGGTCGCGGCTGGTGGCGACTTTCTCCACCGGCAACGATTCACCGGTCAGTGAAGCCTGGGCCACGAACAGATCGCGCGCCTGCACCACTCGCAGATCGGCTGGGATCATATCCCCTGCTGCCAGCTTAATAATATCGCCAGGCACCAACTGGTCGATCGGCAGTTCAACCCAGCCGTTCTCCCCTTTCTCGTTGATGACGCGCAGCACCGTAGCAGTGTTGCTGACCATCGCTTTCAACGCATCCGCCGCTTTGGTGGAACGCGCTTCCTGGACAAAATTCAGCAGCGTGGAGATGACAACCATCAAGGCGATAACGCCCGCGGCAAACAGATCCTCGGTGGCATAAGAAATGCCGCCTAAAATAGTCAGCAGAATATTAAACGGGTTGCGGTAGCAGACCCACAGGTGTACCCACCATGGCGACGGCTTCTGCGCCGGTAGCTGGTTCTCGCCATGTAACTCGCGAGCGTTTTCCACTTCTGCGGCGTTCAATCCTTCCGGGTGCGCGCCAAACGTTTTCCACAGCGCTTCTTCGTCCATCAGCGCCATTTTCAGGCAATGTTCGCTCAGCGAAGGCGGGATCGGCGTGCTGGCGACGGTCTGCGCATTGGGTAGCGGATCGCGATGCACCAGACGATGCGGTAAATGGCGGTTTAGCCGGGCAAACAGCTGGCGAGTAATATTTTTGAACATAGGCAGTCCCTCTGCACCAGTATAAGCGGGCGCAGTAAATCCTTCAGGCGTGGCAAAGCCTTGCCTGGTGGCAATTTTAAAATCACAACAGGGACGTCAGAACGTCACTGTCTTACAGCTCCGGTAAGACAGTGAAAACAGGCTTACCGGAGAGGGGGGGTTCTCCATTTAGGGAGAGGGGTGGGATCGGGATCCATATAGCCTCCGGTAAGTGAATGATAAGCGCTGCGGATTATACGCAGAAAACCATAAGGTTTGTGACAATTATGGCGGTATGATACAGCATGGAAACTAAACCAAACGTATACACATCGCCTGAAGGGTGAACGGTTTAAAGCAGACTTTCCCCATTGCACTCCACATGGGTAAAGTTACTCTCTTTGATATAACTGAAAAAGTGCGCAACGGGAAAACAGGATGCAAAATCGGCTGACTATTAAAGACATCGCCCGCTTAAGCGGTGTGGGGAAATCAACGGTTTCCCGTGTGCTCAACAACGAAAGCGGCGTTAGCGAACGCACCCGTGAACGTGTTGAAGCAGTGATGAATCAGCACGGTTTCTCCCCTTCCCGCTCCGCACGTGCCATGCGTGGGCAAAGCGACAAAGTCGTGGCGATTATCGTCACGCGTCTGGACTCACTTTCGGAAAATCTCGCCGTGCAGACCATGCTACCCGCCTTTTATGAGCAGGGTTATGATCCGATTATGATGGAAAGCCAGTTCTCACCTGAACTGGTAGAAGAACATCTGGGAATGCTCAAACGTCGCAACATTGATGGCGTCGTGTTGTTTGGTTTTACCGGCGTAACAGAAACCATGCTCACCTCCTGGCAGGACTCTCTGGTTCTGCTGGCCAGGGATGCCAAAGGCTTTGCCTCCGTCTGTTATGACGACGAAGGCGCCATTCATACCCTGATGCAGCGTCTGTACGATCGCGAACATCGTCATATCAGTTTCCTTGGCGTCCCCCATAGCGACGTGACCACCGGCAAGCGTCGCCATGAAGCTTATCTGGCATTCTGTAAGAAACACAAACTGCATCCTGTCGCTGCTCTGCCTGGTCTGGCCATGAAACAGGGCTATGAGCATGCCGCCGATGTCATTACGCCGGAAACAACTGCGTTAGTCTGTGCGACGGACACGCTTGCCCTTGGCGTCAGCAAATATCTGCAGGAACAGCGAATCGACAACCTGCAACTGGCAAGCGTCGGTAATACGCCGCTGATGAAATTCCTCCATCCGGAAATCATCACTGTCGATCCCGGCTACGCTGAAGCCGGACGGCAAGCGGCCTCGCAGCTGATCGAACAGATCAACGGCCGTAGCGAACCACGACAAATCGTTATTCCCTCCAGCCTCTCCTGATTGCTTTCTGAGCACTAATTTGTGATCTTCACTGCGTTTCGGGAACGTTCCCATTTTTAAATATTCACCGACGATATACTCTGGAACCAACAACGAGACAGCTGCCGGATGACGTCGCGAAAGCGTCTAATCCGACCTACGGGGAACACACGTCATCATGAGCAAAGTAAAACAAGCGGATATCGACCGGCTGATTGAGCTGGTAGGCGGGCGCGACAATATCGCCACGGTGAGTCACTGCATTACGCGCCTGCGTTTTGTGTTGAATCAACCCGCGAATGCCAGACCCAAAGAGATCGAACAGCTATCGATGGTCAAAGGCTGCTTCACCAACGCCGGGCAGTTTCAGGTAGTGATTGGCACCGAGGTGGGCGATTACTACAAAGCGCTGCTGGCGACAACCGGACAGGCCAGCGCCGACAAAGAGCAGGCGAAAAAAGCGGCGCGGCAGAATATGAAATGGCACGAACAGCTGATTTCTCATTTTGCGGAGATCTTCTTCCCGCTGCTGCCCGCGCTAATTAGCGGCGGTTTGATCTTAGGTTTCCGTAACGTGATCGGCGATCTACCGATGAGCAACGGCCAGACGCTGGCGCAGATGCATCCTTCGCTGAAAACCCTTTACGACTTCCTGTGGCTGATTGGCGAGGCGATCTTCTTCTATCTGCCGGTCGGGATCTGCTGGTCGGCAGTGAAAAAAATGGGCGGTACGCCGATCCTCGGTATTGTGCTGGGCGTAACCCTGGTTTCACCGCAACTGATGAACGCCTATTTGCTCGGTCAGCAAGTGCCGGAGGTGTGGAACTTCGGTCTGTTCAGCATTGAGAAAGTGGGCTACCAGGCGCAGGTTATTCCGGCGTTGCTGGCCGGGCTGGCGCTCGGGTTTATTGAAACGCGCATGAAGCGCATCGTGCCGGATTATCTGTATCTGGTGATCGTCCCGGTGTGCTCGCTGATCCTTGCGGTATTCCTTGCGCACGCCTTTATCGGTCCGTTTGGCCGCATGATCGGCGACGGTGTCGCGTTTGCGGTCCGCCATCTGCTGACCGGCAGCTTTGCCCCGATCGGCGCGGCGTTGTTCGGCTTCCTGTACGCCCCGCTGGTGATCACCGGCGTGCATCAGACTACGCTTGCCATCGACATGCAGATGATTCAGAGCATGGGCGGCACGCCGGTATGGCCGCTGATCGCGCTGTCGAATATCGCTCAGGCCTCTGCGGTGGTGGGCATCATTATCTCCAGTCGCAAACACAACGAACGTGAAATCTCAGTCCCTGCAGCCATCTCCGCGTATCTCGGGGTCACTGAACCGGCAATGTACGGCATCAACCTGAAATACCGCTTCCCGATGCTGTGCGCGATGATCGGCTCCGGTCTCGCCGGACTGCTGTGCGGCCTGAACGGAGTGCTGGCAAACGGGATTGGCGTCGGCGGTTTGCCGGGCATCCTCTCCATCCAGCCGACCTACTGGCAGGTATTTGGCATGGCGATGGTCATTGCGATTGTTATCCCAATGATACTGACCTCATTTGTTTACCAGCGTAAATACCGTCTGGGCACATTACAAATTATCTAACTTTTCTTCGGGGCGCAGTTGCGCCCCAGCGTATTTCCAGGAAACAACCATGACTATTCCACACTGGTGGCAAAACGGCGTTATCTATCAGGTTTACCCCAAGAGTTTTCAGGACACCACCGGCAGCGGCACCGGCGATTTACGCGGCGTGACCCAGCGTCTCGACTATCTGCAAAAGCTGGGTGTCGATGCCATCTGGCTGACGCCGTTCTATATTTCGCCGCAGGTTGATAACGGCTACGACGTCGCGGATTACCTGTCTGTCGATCCGGCCTACGGTACGCTGGAAGATTTTGACGAACTGGTGGCGCAGGCGAAAGCGCGCGGTATCCGTATTATTCTCGATATGGTGTTTAACCACACCTCAACCCAGCATGCGTGGTTTCGTGAGGCGCTGGATAAAGACAGCCCGTATCGCCAGTTTTATCTCTGGCGTGACGGTACGCCAGACAGTACACCGAACAACTGGCGTTCCAAATTTGGCGGCAGCGCCTGGGGCTGGCACGCCGCAAGCGAGCAGTATTATCTGCACCTCTTTGCTCCTGAACAGGCAGACCTGAACTGGGAGAACCCGGCGGTACGCGCCGAGCTGAAAAAAGTGTGCGAATTCTGGGCCGATCGCGGCGTGGACGGATTGCGCCTCGACGTGGTGAATCTTATCTCTAAAGATCAGAGCTTCCCGAACGATCCCGACGGCGATGGACGCCGTTTTTATACCGATGGCCCGCGCGCGCATGCGTTTTTACGCGAGATGAACCGCGACGTCTTCACGCCACGCAACCTGATGACGGTGGGAGAAATGTCATCCACTACGCTGGAACATTGCCAGCAGTACGCCGCGCTCGATGGCAGCGAACTGTCGATGACCTTTAACTTTCACCACCTGAAAGTGGATTACCCCAACGGTGAGAAGTGGACGTTAGCCAAACCCGACTATGTGGCGCTGAAAACCCTGTTCCGCCACTGGCAGCAGGGCATGCACAATCAGGCCTGGAACGCGCTGTTCTGGTGTAACCACGATCAGCCGCGCATCGTGTCGCGTTTTGGCGACGAAGGTAATTACCGCGTGCCGGCCGCTAAAATGCTGGCGATGGTGCTGCATGGCATGCAGGGCACGCCCTATATCTACCAGGGGGAAGAGATCGGCATGACCAATCCGCACTTCAGCCAAATTACCGATTATCGCGATGTGGAAAGCCATAACATGTTTGCCGAACTGAACGGTCAGGGGCGAGATGCCAACGAATTGCTGGCGATCCTCGCCAGTAAATCCCGCGATAACAGCCGCACGCCGATGCAGTGGGATGCCAGCCAACACGCGGGCTTCACCAAGGGCGAGCCGTGGATCAATCTGTGTGACAACGCGGCGGAGATCAACGTGGCGGCAGCGCTGAACGATACCGACTCGGTGTTCTATGCCTATCAGAGGCTGATCGCACTGCGCAAAACGGAGCCGGTTATCACCTGGGGCGACTATCAGGATCTGTTACCGGACAGCCCGCACATATGGTGCTATCAGCGCGAGTGGCAAGGGCAGCGACTGCTGGTCATTGCCAATCTGAGCGATACCTTCCAACGCTGGCAGCCGCCCCATACCGGGGGAAACTGGCAGGTGCTGATGCACAACTATGCCGAGGTCGCCAGCCAACCCGCAGACATGACGCTACGTCCTTTCGAAGCCGTCTGGTGGGTGCAAAAATAGCTTGCAATTGGTTTTGAGCCCGGTACGTATAGCGCTATCGGGCTTCAATGCTGACACTGCATTTACCTTCCTGTTTTTGTTGAATAATTAATCAGATTTTTCTTGCCACAATTTACAATCGCTGTACTGCCCGTCATCTGTACGCTCCGATTTTTACTTTGCGCTACATCAAATAAATCGTAAACATCCTTGATGCAAATCACTACATATAGAACTTAAAATGCACGCCGACCCAATATGTTGTATTAATCGACTACAATTGCTACAACTACAGTGCACCGCTTTACGGTGGAATTGTGGATAAAGTGGGTCAGGATTGCGGGAAGTCATTGGCCTGATAGATGAATAAACCCATGACCGCTTCCCCAACCTCTGTGGATAACCTGTTCTTATAAATATGGAGTGATCATGACACCGCATGTGATGAAACGAGATGGCTGTAAAGTGCCGTTTAAATCAGAGCGCATCAAAGAAGCCATTCTGCGTGCAGCTAAAGCAGCGGGAGTCGATGACGCAGATTACTGTGCCACCGTCGCAGAAGTCGTTAGCAGTCAGATGAATGAGCGCAGCCAGGTCGATATCAACGAGATCCAGACCGCGGTAGAAAACCAACTGATGTCTGGTCCGTACAAACAACTCGCCCGTGCGTACATCGAATATCGCCACGACCGTGATATCCAGCGTGAAAAACGTGGCCGTCTGAACCAGGAAATTCGTGGTCTGGTTGAGCAAACCAACTCTGCTCTGCTGAATGAAAATGCCAACAAAGACAGCAAAGTGATCCCGACCCAGCGTGACCTGCTGGCCGGTATCGTCGCCAAACACTATGCGCGTCAGCACCTGCTGCCGCGTGATGTGGTCCAGGCACATGAGCGTGGTGATATTCACTATCACGACCTCGATTACTCGCCGTTCTTCCCGATGTTCAACTGCATGCTGATCGACCTCAAAGGCATGCTGACACAGGGCTTTAAGATGGGTAACGCGGAGATTGAGCCGCCAAAATCCATCTCGACCGCGACCGCCGTCACTGCACAAATCATCGCGCAGGTTGCCAGCCATATTTATGGCGGTACCACCATTAACCGTATTGACGAAGTTCTCGCACCATTCGTGACCGAGAGCTTTAACAAGCATCGCAAAACCGCTGAAGAGTGGCAGATCCCGGATGCCGACGGTTATGCGCATTCCCGTACCGAGAAAGAGTGCTACGACGCATTCCAGTCCCTCGAGTATGAAGTGAATACCCTGCATACCGCTAACGGCCAGACGCCGTTCGTCACCTTCGGTTTTGGCCTGGGAACCAGTTGGGAATCACGTTTGATCCAGCAGTCCATTCTGCGTAACCGCATTGCGGGACTGGGTAAAAATCGTAAAACCGCCGTCTTCCCGAAACTGGTGTTCGCCATTCGCGACGGCCTGAACCACAAGTTTGGCGATCCGAACTACGACATCAAACAGCTGGCGCTGGAGTGCGCAAGCAAGCGTATGTATCCGGACATCCTGAACTACGATCAGGTAGTGAAAGTGACCGGTTCGTTCAAAACGCCGATGGGCTGCCGTAGTTTCCTCGGTGTCTGGGAAAACGAGAACGGCGAACAGGTTCACGACGGGCGTAACAACCTCGGCGTTATCAGCCTCAACCTGCCGCGTATCGCGCTGGAAGCGCACGGTGATGAAGCCACCTTCTGGAAACTGCTCGACGATCGCCTGGTGCTGGCGCGTAAAGCGCTGATGACCCGCATTGCGCGTCTGGAAGGTGTGAAAGCCCGCGTTGCGCCAATCCTGTATATGGAAGGCGCCTGCGGCGTGCGTCTGAAAGCGGACGATGATGTGTCTGAAATCTTTAAAAATGGTCGTGCATCCATCTCTCTGGGTTACATCGGCATTCATGAAACCATTAACGCGCTGTTTGGTGACAAACATCTGTACGACAGCGAGCAGCTGCGCGCCAAGGGTATCGCCATTGTGGAACGTCTGCGTCAGGCGGTCGACCAGTGGAAAGACGAGACCGGCTACGGCTTCAGCCTGTACAGCACGCCGAGCGAAAACCTGTGCGACCGTTTCTGCCGTCTTGATACCGCCGAGTTTGGTGTGGTGCCAGGCGTGACCGACAAAGGTTACTACACCAACAGCTTCCACCTCGACGTGGAGAAAAAGGTTAACCCGTACGACAAAATCGATTTCGAAGCGCCGTACCCGCCGCTGGCAAGCGGAGGCTTCATTTGCTACGGCGAATACCCGAATATTCAGCACAACCTGAAAGCACTGGAAGACGTCTGGGATTACAGCTATCAGCACGTGCCGTATTACGGGACCAACACGCCAATTGATGAATGCTACGAGTGCGGCTTTACCGGTGAGTTCGAGTGCACCAGCAAAGGCTTTACCTGCCCGAAATGTGGTAACCACGACGCCGCGCGCGTGTCGGTCACCCGCCGCGTCTGCGGTTATTTGGGCAGCCCGGACGCTCGTCCGTTTAACGCCGGTAAGCAAGAAGAAGTGAAGCGCCGCGTTAAGCATTTAGGTAACGGGCAGATAGGTTAATTTCGACAGTATTATTGCCCGGCAATGCGACGCTTTTCGCAAAGCAATTGGCGCCAGGACAAGGCGGCAAGCAAGCGAATCCCGGGGAGCTTACATTAGTAAGTGACCCGGGCGAGCGAGCGCAGCCAACGCAGTAATGACGTCAATTGAGACGCGAAAATGCAATACCATCAATATTACCCCGTCGACATCGTTAACGGCCCCGGCACCCGCTGCACGCTGTTTGTGTCCGGGTGCGTGCATGAATGCCCCGGCTGCTATAACAAAAGCACCTGGCGGCTCAATTCCGGCAAGCCATTTACCAAAGAGATGGAAGACAAGATCATTGCCGATCTGAACGATACGCGAATCAAGCGTCAGGGGATCTCGCTCTCCGGTGGCGATCCGCTACATCCGCAAAACGTGCCGGAAATCCTGCAACTAGTGCAGCGCGTTCGCGCTGAGTGCCCCGGCAAAGATATCTGGGTGTGGACCGGCTACAAGCTCGATGAACTCAACGCCGCGCAAATGCAGGTGGTCGATCTCATCAACGTACTGGTCGATGGCAAATACGTGCAGGATCTTAAAGACCCGGCGCTGATCTGGCGCGGCAGCAGCAACCAGGTCGTACATCATTTGCGTTGATCGCTAAAGCCGTTTGTTTGCATCGAGATAAACGGCCGAATGTTCTCGCTTGCCGACCGCGACAACAAACACGGTCACAACCTCATCCCGAACCTGGTACACCAGACGATAGCCGGACGATTTAAGCTTAATTTTATAGCAATCTGGAAGACCGTTTAAACGGGCAGAGTCAATTCTGGGGTTCAACAACACGTCGGCCAACTTCTTCTTAAACTGAGCCTTCACCGTATCACCCAGTTTATGCCACTCTTTTAAGGCTCTCGGGTCGAATTCCAGTTCATAAGTCATCCAGACTAACCTTGATTCCTTTTTGCGGGCTGGCCAGCCTCTCCCGGACTGTCTGAATCAGTGTATCTTCGCTGTCGCTAACGGTGACGGTTTTCACTGGCATGCGCCCCGTTTCCGCGACGTACTGAAACAGTAATCGCACAGCTTCCGTTGGAGTAATGTTCAGTTTTTCCAGCACGGCATAAGCCTCATTTTTGAGTTTGTCATCCAGACGGACGTTCAGCGTGGCCATTATGCCTCCAGTAGAATCGAATGTGTAATGCAGTTTAGCATTACATACGCATTACATCGAATTCTGGATAACGCCTCTCAAAAACGGCTCACACACTCCATGGCAACCGTTTTGAACTCGGCAAAATTCTGACATGCGCAGAGCCGCGTCATGGCGCGCTCGCGCAGGAAGGTGACGAAAATATCGTAAATGGCCATCGCCTCTTCGTATTCGCTTTTGCTGATGGCGAGCAGGAAGATCACGTGCGCGGTTTCATCGCCCCAGGCAATACCCTGCGGGGCGAGGATGGTGTAGACCACCGTTTTCTTTGCCAGCAGACCGAGGGCGTGCGGCAGCGCGATGCCATCACCCAGCATAGTGCTGACGATGGCCTCACGTTCAACCACCGAATCAAGAAACTCCGCGTCGACAAAACCTTCATCCTGCAACTGATGGCATAACGTTTTGAACAGCGTCTGCTGATCCATGGTGCCGTCGATCACGCGAAAATGGGCGGCATCGAAAAATTTATTCAGCATCCACGGGCGGGTTCTGTCCACCAGCACCAGCTTGCCAATTTGCTCCAGTTGATAATCGGTCGGAAACGGCGCAATCATCGCCACGGGCTTATCTTTTTCACCGATCCGCGCGGTCGAGATAACAAAATCTTCGCTAATGCTTTCCCGCTGTTCGTAGTCGCGCAACGTGACGGTATCGACGATTTCTATCTGCGGATACTTACGCGCCAGCACCGCTTCAATCATCCGCGCCATCGCATTTCCGGCATCGCATACCAGCAGAACTTTCGGTTGCCTCTGGTAACCGATGTTGTAACTACGTTCCAGCCCCACGCCAATATGCAGGACCAGAAAGCCAATCTCATTTTCACTGATGGTATACGGCGTATATTTCCCCCATCCCGAGACGGCGGCCAGCGTCATATCCCATGCCATCGGGTAGTGCTGTTTAATATTTTCCAGCAACGGATTAGGGATCATTATCTGGTAACGCACGCGGGTGATCATCGTCTTAATATGCGTCAGCAGATCGGCATGCAACTGTTTGTCATTCAACAGGTTGTAGTTGTATTGAGTATTGATAAAACGCAGGATGTAATTAACCAGCGCTTCGTCATCATCCGCATTAATAGCACTGGGGGCGATCTCTTGAACCTGACGGGCGGCGATGTGCACCTGTAGCCAATTCTCTTCGAAAACAGAAAGCGGTTTGTCTGCCAGCCGGTGCAGGACCGCCGCAATCTCACGCGCGGCCAGGCACACCGCCTGTTCAGTTTCTTCAGCGGCAAACTCCGGCAATGGATACCCTTCACTAATCCGCCGGATAGCCACCGCACAGTACAAGCGTAAAAACAGCTCGCCCTCGTCGGTCAAACGAATATGAAAACGGGCAAAAATGTCCTGTAAAACAGGCTGTAGCTGCTCAGGGATCCCGGCATTCAGCGCCTCCTGCATCACTAACGGGTGCTGCGGATCCTGCTGTGCCAGCGTCCACAACAGATCGGTCAAACAGGCGCGGATCGCCATCTCGCTGCCAAACAGCTTCATGCCGTGACGGGGACGCGTTTCCAGCGTCAGATGATAACGTTGCAGATGCTCACGCACCTCAGCCATATCGTTTTGCAGCGTCGCGCGGCTGATAAACCATTCATCAGCCAAATCTTCAAGCTTTAGCGAAAAGGCCGACGTCAGAAAACGGACCACCAACCAGTGTATCCGCTCCTGGCTGGTTCGCGGGATGCGCAGCAACGTTTCAGGCTGCTGCGTTTGCAGAGAGTGATAACTTGCCGGGTCGTCAATTTTGAGCTGATAACCGCTGCCCCGGCTGAGGACAAACTGCGCGCCGTACTGAGTAAGCAGCGCGTTTAGCGCAGTGATATCCGCCCGTACGGTGCGTGTAGAAACCGACAACCGCTGCGCCAGCTCATCCTGTGGAAGCGCTTCGTTTTGCAACATATCAAACAGCTGTGCTAAACGTTGGTTGGGGAATCGCACGTCAGTCTCCTCATCTGTCAGTTAGCCTATGCAAGCCCGGGTCATCGCCATCAGTTGGCGCACGTCGTCCGGGCGGGTGTTACCACTCACCTTATCAATAATCGAACTATAGATGTGAGGAATGATTTTGCTCACTCCGGCATCCAGGGCGATCTGCAGGATTTCAGTAAAATTATCCAGATCGATACCCCCGGTAGGCTCCAGCCAGAAGTCATGCCGGGCACAGGCCTGCGCGACGGCGATGTACTCGTCACGGCATTTCAGGCCGCCCATCGGGAAGTATTTAATCGAGCTACCGCCCATATCTTTGAGCAGCGCAATCGCGGTTTCTACCGGCACAATGCCGTCCGGCGTCTGGCTGCTCAGCGGACCGGTGGAGATTTTCACCATCCCCGGCGTACCCGTTGGCGAGACCAGACCGTTGACTACCGTCTCCTGCTGGCCCAACAGCGCCCGACTGGTCGCCACGCCGGTAAAGACCTGATTAACATGCTGCGGCTGTACCTGACGGGAGATCTCACTGACCATCGCCGACTGGTTTGGATCGCCCGCCCCCAACCCCACTGAAAGCGCATTGTCGATAAGCGCTGCGTATTCACGCATATCCGCGACCGCGCTTGCGACATCCGGGTAATTTTTTGACAACACGCCGACCAGCACGTGTCCTTCCGCCGCCGCGTAAATATCCCGCGCATTTTCTTTGGAGCCTGCCAGCACGTTCAGGCAGACGCGGTCGCGATAAAAGTTAGGGGTCAGTTTCATACGTTTTTCTCCTGCGAAATCACTTCACCAATTCGACGGGCCACAATTTCCAGCTGCACGCGATCCACGCTGCGCACATCGGCTTCGATAATGCCTTCGTTGGCTTTGTACCCACGGAAGTAAATCGCGTACTCGCCGTGTTTCAGGGCTTCAACCAGTTCGCCCGTGGCGATACCAGTTACCGCTTCGTCAAACTTAATTTCGGTACGGGCGATGTCGCGCCCTGCGCTGTCCCACACCACGCGGGCGCTGACGCCATTAAAGGAATTTAGCGCATTAATGAACGGCGTCATTTTCTCGACCATCTCCGCGCCGCTCTCTTTCTGCGCGTTCAGATACAGTTCGATAGCGCAGGTCAGGCCAAGAATCCCCTCTTTGCCCACCTTCATCGCCCGGCCGATCCCCGCCGTCTGGCGTTTCACCCACTCAACATACTGGGTTTTGCCAATCACCAGTCCACTGGTTGGCCCTTCAATCGCCTTTGCGCCGCTATAAATCACCAGGTCCGCACCAAGGCGGTAGTAGCACTGCAAATCTTCTTCCGCCGCGGCGTCCACAATCAGCGGCAGGTTATGCGTGCGCGCCACCACCGCAGCCTGCTCCACGCTGAGCATACTTTTCTGTACGCAGTGATGAGATTTGATATACAGAATCGCCGCCGTGCGCGGTGTAATGGCTGCCGCCAACTGTGCCGCGGAACATTCATTGGCATAGCCCGCTTCCACCAGCTTGCCGCCGCCGAGCGCCACCATAGTGCCTACCGGTGCGCCAAAGTTGACGTTGTGGCCTCTGGGCAGCACGATTTCGTTGTTCTCGATGGGCGTAACGTGCAGATTTTCCAGCAGCCAGTCGCTGTCTTTCACCAGCACCGCAGCCACCGACTGGGCGATTCCAGCCGATGCGCAGGAGACGACAGTCGCCCCTTCCACTTCCAGCAATTTCGCGATGTAGTCGCCGGTTTTATTGACCAGATCTTTCATTTCGAAGTACTGATTCATCCCCGCCATCGCCGCTTCAACCACTTCTGGTCGCGGCGTGGAAACGCCGAGCGCCGTCATGCGGCCTGATGTGTTAATCACCTGTTTTAAATTGTATTTCTCAAAAATCGAAGGCATGTTCCGCGCTCCCTTGTTCGGTCATATAGCCCTTGCCCGCACGTATTGCGGCAAGCGGCACCAGCATTTGTTCAGCCTGCAGGCTGTCGTTTTCAGCATCTACCAGCACGGTTGGCTGGCGCTTAAGCGTAAAGAGGGTTAAATCGGCATCCAGACCAGGCTGCAGTCGCCCTTTCTGTTTCAGGCGCAGGCCGTCAGCGGCATTGGCGGTCACGCACTCAATGACCTGTGGGAGCGACATCCCCATGGCGAGAAATTTCGACATCACATTCGCCAGGGAAAACACCGGACCGCTGATACGGTTGCGGCAATAAATATCGGAACTGATGGTGTGTGGCAAAATACCCAGTTCGATAGCGCGTTTTGCCACCGCAAAGCTCAGGCTGGCGGTGCCATGCCCAACGTCCAGACGCACGCCGCGTGAAATCGCCCGCGTCACTGACGCCCGCAGCTCGCCTTGCGGCGTCAGAATGCGATTCGGCTTACCGTTGTAACAGTGGGTAATGATGTCACCCGCGCTCAGGCGTTCGGCGATCTCATCGAGATTCGGCGGGTTGTTGCCAATGTGCACCATCAGCGGCAGGTCGCCGTTCTCTTTTTGCATCGCTTTGGCACGATCCAGCGGCGTGATGCCGTTTTCACCTACCACGCTGCTGCTCATGCGTGCCTTCAGGCCGACAATAAAATCAGGGTGGCGTTTCACCGCCTGGCGCACCGCATCGGCGTCAATGTTGGCCATGTTGGCCAGCTCATTCTGGGCGATAAGCCCAACGCGGGAGATGTTCAGCAGCGCATACACTTCCGTCGCCGCTTCCCGGGTCAGGGTGTAAAACTCGTCGATATCATCCGCCCCGGTACTGCCCGCATCCACGACCGTGGTGACGCCAGTCGCAATACCGACGCTGTCCGGCTGGTCGTGATAAATCGGGGATTTCGGGTAGCAATGAACGTGGGAGTCAATCCAGCCTGCGCTGACGTAGCACTCGCCGCCCAGCTCAATGGTTTTCAGCGCCGGGCCATCAACGTCGCCCAACGCCGCGATCTTGCCGTCTTTCAGCGCAATATCGCTCACCGTATCGTCAACGAGGCGCGCACGGCGCAGGAGTAAATCAAACATCGCTCTCTCCTATGCCGGATGGCGGCGTAACCGCCTTATCCGGCCTGCAAATCAACAGTTAGCTAATGGCAATCGGGAAGATGGAACCCAGGATCATTGCCCCAAGGATCGCCCCGCCGGTAATCGGTTTTTGCCACAGATAAAACAGCAGCGCACCCGCCAGAGAACCAATTCCGATAGGAATAGAAGCCGTCATCGCGCTGAGGATAATCAATGGCCCGAGGAAGCGGCCGGAGGCGTTACCGGCCCCCATCATGACGTCCGCACCGTAGGTTGAGTCGCTCTGGTTGATGGTGAACTTACGCGCCAGAATGATGATGTAGCCAATCGCCAGACCAATCACCAGACCGGTGACCAGCGAGGCGGCGAAGTTGGCGACCGGGAAGATAATGCCCGCGCCCAGCAGCAGCGCCGGAACACCTAACCCGACCCCGGTCTGAATCGCGCCGCCGATATCCAGAATCCCCACCAGCGAACCTTCAATGATGCGGGCAAACAGGAAGCTTGCGCCAAATGCCGCCACCGCGCCGTAAGAGCCGGTGTCCATTCCCGCCTTTAGCATCGCCACAAAAGCGACTTCGTTAAATGCGCCGATACCGTACAGGTAGTACATGTGCGTTCCGGCAAAGACGCCAGAGGAGAGCAGGCCAACGAAGATCGGGAACGACCAGTCGGCAAACCAAAAACCTTTATTCTGTTCCATGATGGCCTCCGTTATTTGCCGCTGAGCGAGTTGTGGATCAGTTCCAACCAGTTCGGCACGGTCAGATGGAAGGACTCGATCATCTTCATGTCGAAACCGCGGAAGAAGCCGCTCAGGACAAACAGTGCGACGATAGCTACCATCATCACTTTCGTGACGTGGTTCCAGCCGCTTTCTTCAACACCTTTGCCGATCAGAATGCCGAGCACCAGCCCCGGAACGGCGTTGCCCATGATCAGTTGCGCCGCGCCGCCAAAAACGGTGGCCCAGAAGCCGGATTTCTTACCGGCATCGATCGCCGCCAGCCAGAAGATCACCGGCATCACGGTATTAACCAGCAGGTTAGCCGCAGGCACCAGCACCTTGACGGCGGTAACCTGCAGCGCTTCCGGTACGGATGACGCGGTGAGGTTCAGGAAGGTCACGACAATCATCCCGATAACGCCACAGGCAATCGCCATGCGTTTGGGATCGTGTAGCGTTTCACCGACGTTGCGGTTTTTAACCATCAGCGCGGCGGCACCCCAGTTGGGAATGATGCGATGGTCGACATCCTGTGTGAACGCCCCCGCCGCAACGGAAGAAGCCCAGGCGTTAAAGAAGAAGCCCAGGCCGAACGAGAAGTGAGAAGCCGGATCCCCTTCGCAGGAATTCAGTTCTCCCAGAGTACGAAACGCGCCCATCCCTTGAGTGGTAGGCGCATGAAACATGCGTGCAGCCCCAGCGCCGACACCGACGCCAACCAGGCCACCAATGATGAGCGATTTTATTAATATTATCAGGAACATATTTATGCCTTTTAATAAAGAATCAGCGTTGCGTAACGAAATCCACCTTGTCGAGATTGATGGCAGTCACGTTGACGGTCACATCCAGCTCCACGCTGAAGGTGCGTCTTTCCCGGCGCAGAAAGAGGAATAAAAACGCCTCTTTACGCACCGTTTCACGCGCTTGAACAACCTGCACATCCTGTGGCTCAATACGCAGTAAGATATGCGGCGACGCTTTCATCACCGCAGCCTGAACGTGGTTCAGGGCATCGGCAAAGGCGCGCGCTTTGGCCTCGCCCTTGCCAGTGACTCTCACCGTTGTGGTGAATTGCTCTTTCATACTTAAGCGCCGTGTTTCTTTTGCCAGGCCTGCACCAGGCGCTCGCCGAGCTCTTCTTTGTCCATAAAACCGAATCCCAGCACGTTGCAACCTTCGTTGATGGCCGTTACGCCTTCATCAACCGAGCGCATGCCATATTTCGCCTTGTAGCCGTATTTGGTCTGTGCGGTAATCGCCCCTGCCCCGCCACTGCCGCAAAACGAGATACCAAAGGTGGCGTTTTCCGCTTTCATTACGTCACCCAGCTTCATGTCAGCCGCCACGCCCGGTACCACAACCGCACGGCCACCCGCTTTCTCAACGCCTGCCGCCACTTTCTGGCCTTTACCCAGACGATCGCCAATCACTACGGTAATCTGTTCCATCTTTTGCTCCTTAAAGGTTGTCTTTCGCGACTTCGAAGTGCACCGACAGCAGCCAGGCTTCTTCCTCGGGAAGATTGCCAAACTCGGCGACCACGTCGCGGGCAAGCGCCATTGACTCGGCAGAAATTTCATCAAATAAGCTGGCATCGACTTCTGGTAAGGGTTCACCCGTTATCGAGCGGTGCGCCATGGCGCGAACATGCGATGTCAGCATCTGTTCCTGTACGGCGTTGGGAATAATGTGGCGTTCACGCAGCAAGGCATATACCTGCGCCAGCATGCGGTCGGCCAGTTCCACCGATTCCCCCATGTCATTCATTACAGCTCCGTTATTCACTCGTCTTACCCCACTAATGGCTCTGAGGGTAAATTAGCGGTGGGGGTTAAAAGTTTGTAGCGAGTTGTTTTCCACTTCGAAGTGGAAAGGGGGTCAGCGATAGTGATCTGTGCCGCAAAACGGGTCGGGTTCACGATTTATCACTGGAAGAATGTGATTGAGATCGCAAGAGTGAGCCGCAAATTGGAAGGAAGTGCGAACAATGAATGGACGATAAAAATGAAAAAATGTGATGGGTATAGCGTTTACTTATGGGGCGTGCAGTAGCGGGGGATTTTATCCGGCCTACGGGTATGCAGGCCGGATAGCGTAGATTAGCGGAACTTCTTGTGGTTTTCGTTGCGCGTGGTTTTCAGCTCTTCCGCAACGGCTTTCGCCTCTTTGACTTTACCTTCGTTCGCCAGCTTAAGCGCACCATCAATCTGGCCGATCAGCGTGTCAAAACCGTGGCGGAAATCCTTCATCTCCGGGCTGTCCGGGGATTTGTTTTCCAGCTTCGGCGGCGTGGCCTTTTGAGCATCCAGCGCGGCTGCACGCATTTTGGTTAACGCATCTTTCAGTTCAGTCGCATTATCCGTTTTTTCAACGATCTTCAGGTTGTCGTTGAGGATCCCCATGTCGTCTTCAAGATCGGCTGCAAACGCAGAAGAACCAAGAACCAGCGTTGAAGCCGCGACGATCGCTAACAGGTGTTTACGCATTGCTCACTTCCTTTTTTATTATTAAAAATTAACGCCTTAACGAGTATCATTGCCCGGCGATTTTCATCTCCGGTAACAATACCGAACCACACTGGATATTACTGCGCGTTTCAATATCGTTCCCCACGGTCACAATATTGCGCCACATCTCTTTTAAGTTCCCGGCGATGGTAATTTCACTCACCGGATACTGAATTTCGCCGTTTTCGACCCAGAAACCCGCCGCGCCGCGCGAGTAATCGCCGGTAATGCCGCTTACGCCCTGGCCCATCAGCTCGGTAACCACAAGGCCTGTGCCCATCTCCTTGAGCAACTGCTCGAAGCTTAGACCCTGTCCCGGAATTCGCCAGTTGTGGATCCCGCCCGCATGCCCGGTGCTCTTCAGCCCCAGCTTACGCGCAGAGTAGTTGGTCAACAGCCATTGAGTCAGCACGCCGTCTTTAATGATGTCACGGCGTTCGGTCCGTACGCCTTCGCTGTCGAACGGCGACGACGCCAGCCCTTTCAGCAGGTGCGGATGCTCTTCAATGGTCAGCCATTCCGGCAGAATTTGTTTGCCCAGTGAATCCAGCAGGAAGGTAGATTTGCGGTACACCGAACCGCCGGCAATCGCGCCGACCAGGTGTCCGAACAGTCCGGTCGCCACTTCGTTGGCGAAAATCACCGGCGCTTTCATGGTGGACAGCTTACGCGGCGACAAACGAGATAAGGTGCGGCGAGCACAGTCAGCCCCTACCCACTCCGGCGTTTGCAGATCGCCCATCGCCCGGCCAATGGTGTAGGCGTAATCGCGTTCCATATCGCCATTTTCTTCCGCGATCACACAGCTGGAAAGGGAATGACGCGTGGAGCAGTAGCCCTGCAGCATGCCGTGGCTGTTACCAAACACTTTGATGCCATAGTGGCTGTTAAAGCTGCCGCCTTCGGTATTGGTGATACGCTTATCAGCCTGCAGCGCCGCCTGTTCAGCACGAGCAGCCAGTTCGATGGCTTCATCAGGGGAAACTTCCGCCGGGTGGAACAGGTCCAGATCGGGCGCCTCAAAGGCCAGCAAGTCTTTATCTGCCACGCCTGCGCACGGATCCGGCGAAGTGTAACGTGCAATGTCCAGCGCAGCCTGCACGGTGCGTGCAATTGCCTGCGGGCTTAAATCGGTGGACGATGCGCTGCCCTTACGGTTCTGGTGATAAACCGTAATCCCCAGTGCGCCATCGCTATTGAATTCGACGTTCTCCACTTCACCATAACGGGTGCTGACGCTAATACCCGTGGTCTTGCTTACAGCGACTTCCGCGCCATCCGACTTACCTGACGCTAATTCCAGTGCCGTCGAGACTGCTTCTTCCAGAATCTTACGCTGCGCTTCAACTTGTGAGATTACTTTCATCGCAAATGCCATAATGTAGAGAGAGTTTCTCTGAAGTCTAACAGAGAACCGTTTTTCAGTGCGCATCTTAACTGGTAACATTAGCCTCTTTTTTTAAGGAGCCTGACATGACTAAGCAGCCCGAAGACTGGCTCGACGACGTTCCCGGTGATGACATCGAAGACGAAGACGATGAAATTATCTGGGTCAGTAAAAGTGAAATAAAACGTGACGCCGAGGAGTTAAAACACCTGGGTGTGGAACTGGTAAAACTGGGGAAAAACGCGCTGGATAAAATCCCGCTCGATGCGGATTTACGTGCCGCGATTGAGCTGGCCCAGCGTATTAAGATGGAAGGTCGCCGCCGCCAGCTGCAGCTGATTGGCAAAATGTTGCGCCAGCGCGATGTTGATCCTATCCGTCAGGCGCTGGACAAGCTGAAAAACCGTCACAACCAACAGGTCGTTGTCTTCCATAAGCTGGAGCAACTGCGTGACCGTATGGTTGACGGTAGCGATGAAGCCATCGAAGAAGTGATGAACCTGTGGCCTGACGCCGACCGTCAGCAACTGCGTTCGCTGGTGCGTAACGCCAGGAAAGAAAAAGCGGGCAACAAGCCGCCAAAATCTTCCCGCCAGATCTTCCAGTATCTGCGTGAACTGGCGGAAAACGAAGCGTAATTCGTCGGCTATGACTCTTATAAGGGTAATAAATTACCCTTATAAGACATTTATATTATAAATATAATATTTAATATTATTCCTTCCAGCTATTTTTATAGTGCTCAAATATTGTTGCAGTCAGCACCTGAAAGTGATTGAATCTGAATTCTGAACGGAAGCGCTTCGGATAATATTCATATTCACAAGGATTATAAAATGGAGAAAGAATCAATTAATGCAAAATGGCGAGAGCGTTTTGACTTTCTGAGCACGCATGGATTGCCAGGAACACCATCTTATACAAAAATTTATAGAACAATGAAGTTTGGACAGAGGATAAGTATAGGAGCCAACTTATATGCTTTTTTCTTCGGCTTTGTCTACTTCTGCATCCTGGGCTTATGGAAAAAGGGACTGGTATTATTTTTGGGCGTAGCGGCCATACAGGCCGTACTGATCGCAATAGAAACTGCGGCAGATATTGATATGAATGCCTTTTCCAAAGTCATAAATATTGGATACGCCATTGTATGCGCTCATTTAGTCAATACCGCCTACTACCTGCGCACAGTGAAAGGTGTTGACAGTTGGAACCCGTTCCAGGGGTTAACCCGAAAAAGCGCAGAAGCGTTGTCAAACCTGCCATCACGTCAGTATTAATCTCACAGGGAGCATATTTGGCTCCCTGCTATTATTAAAAAGCAAATAATAATGTGGTAGATACGTACATTGCAGCTGATAAGCAGGTGATAATGAAAGCACAAAACGCCTTTAAACGATAATTCGACGATATCATTCCGGCAATACTCATCGAAAAACCAATAACAAAAAAGAGTATTCCAGCCATGACGAAAAATATCGCTATACAATCACCATCATCAATACCTGCGGTTATGAGATACAAGAAAAAGCAAATTGCAAGAATTAACCCAATGAAACTTACCCATAGAGAAACCGTTACCATTTCTCTGTTGCCATCACATGAAGAGGCTATGCTCGCTGTCATATTAAGGAACACCGATCCTTGTGTTGAATATTAAAATAACATTTTCAATGTGCAGCAAAATTATATTTATTGCAATAACCTATCAGAACAGGAAAAAGAAATCTGACGACATTAACTTTCTTTTTATTTAGAGAAACAAAGTTTAGCGAAATGAGCTTGCCGGATGGCGGTGCAAACACCTTATCCGGCCTACAATCCGTGAATTCGTTGTAGGCCCGGTAAGCGTAGCGCCACCGGGCATTTTTTTACTCTTGCGCTTCCGCCTGAGCTTTCTTCGCCAGACCATCCAGCAGTTTTTGATGAATACCACCAAATCCGCCGTTGCTCATCACCAGAATGTGATCGCCTGGCTGCGCGGTTTTCACCACCATATCTGCCAGGGCATCCACATCGCCACTCCAGTGCGCCGGCTGAACGCAGGCTTCAGCGACTTCTGCTACCTGCCACGGAATATGCGGGGGTTGCAGCAGGAACACTTCGTCCGCACGGCCTAACGACGGCGCCAGATCATCTTTGCACAGTCCCATTTTCATGGTGTTAGAGCGAGGCTCCAGAACCGCAATAATGCGTGCCGTACCGCCCACTTTCCCGCGCAGCGCCGCAAGCGTTGCCAGAATCGCGGTTGGATGATGGGCAAAATCGTCATACACCGTCACGCCGTGCGCTTCACCACGCAGTTCAAGACGACGACGGGCGTTAATGAACGAGCCTAGCGCATTGGCTGCATCCGCAGGCACGACGCCCACGTGACGGGCTGCCGCAATCGCCATCAGGCCATTGTGCATGTTGTGTTCGCCGACCAGACCCCACTTAACTTCACCCACTTTTTCACCGTCCAGCCACACTTCCCACTCGGAAGCATCGGTAGTGAGCTTTTTCGCCTGCCAGTGACCCTGCTCGCCCACCAGCTCCTGTTCGCTCCAGCAGCCCATCGCCATCGTCTGTTTCAGATTGATGTCGTTTTCCGGGTAGATGATGCGTCCCTGGCCCGGCACGATACGCACCAGATGGTGGAACTGTTTCTGGATCGCTTTCAGATCGTCAAAGATATCTGCGTGATCGAACTCAAGGTTATTGAGGATCAGGGTACGCGGGCAGTAATGCACGAATTTAGAACGCTTATCGAAGAACGCGCAGTCGTACTCATCCGCTTCAATCACGAAGAAGTCACTTTCGCCCAGACGCGCGGAAACCTCAAAGTTACCCGGCACGCCGCCGATCACGAAGCCCGGTTTATAACCACAGACTTCGAGGATCCAGGTTGCCATTCCAGCCGTAGTCGTTTTGCCGTGCGTCCCCGCCACCGCCAGTACCCAGCGGTCGCGCAACACAAAGTCATGCAGCCATTGCGGGCCAGACATGTATGGAATGTTCTTCTCCAGCACCGCTTCCACGCAGGGGTTACCACGGGTCATCGCATTACCGATGATCACCAGGTCCGGCTGCGGGTCGAGCTGGCTGGCATCGTAACCCTGAATCAGATCAATGCCTTGCTTCTCAAGTAAGGTACTCATCGGCGGATACACATTGGCGTCCGAACCCGTTACTTCATGACCGAGCGAGCGTGCCAGCATCGCCAGACCGCCCATGAAAGTGCCACAAATTCCCAAAATATGAATGCGCATACGTCACTATCCTTTTTTAATCTGGGGGCCATTTTACGCACATGTCTGGCAACTGAGAAACGCATTTCAGGATATTCCGTAGTTTGCTGGCGCGATTCACCTGAGCGCGATAGCTGAAATATTTGTTAATATTGTTGCGGTCGCTTTACTCCACATAAATTGCAGGGAAAGTGTTATGAAAACGTTAGGTGAATTTATTGTCGAAAAGCAGCACGAGTTTTCTCATGCTACCGGTGAACTCACTGCTTTGTTGTCGGCAATAAAGCTGGGCGCCAAGATCATCCACCGCGATATCAATAAGGCCGGTCTGGTCGATATCCTGGGTGCCAGCGGTGCAGAGAACGTGCAGGGAGAGGTGCAACAAAAACTCGATCTGTTCGCAAACGAAAAACTGAAAGCTGCACTGAAGGCACGCGACATCGTGGCGGGAATTGCCTCAGAAGAAGAAGATGAAATTGTCGTCTTTGAAGGCTGTGAACACGCAAAATACGTTGTGCTAATGGATCCGCTGGATGGCTCATCCAACATCGATGTTAACGTCTCTGTCGGTACGATTTTCTCTATTTATCGCCGCGTAACCCCCGTCGGCACGCCGGTCACGGAAGAGGATTTCCTGCAGCCGGGCAACAAGCAAGTTGCTGCGGGCTACGTGGTTTATGGTTCTTCCACCATGCTGGTGTACACCACCGGCTGTGGCGTGCACGCCTTCACCTACGATCCTTCTCTGGGCGTATTCTGCCTCAGCCAGGAACGTATGCGCTTCCCGGCGAAAGGTAGCACGTACTCCATTAACGAAGGCAACTACATTAAATTCCCGAATGGCGTGAAGAAATACATTAAATTCTGTCAGGAAGAAGATAAGTCAACCAAGCGCCCGTACACCTCGCGCTACATTGGCTCTCTGGTTGCGGACTTCCATCGCAATCTGCTGAAAGGCGGGATCTACCTGTACCCAAGCACCGCCAGCCACCCGGAAGGGAAACTACGTCTGCTGTACGAATGCAACCCAATGGCCCTGCTGGCCGAGCAAGCGGGCGGCAAGGCGAGCGACGGTAAAAATCGTATTCTGGATATCATCCCGGAAAGCCTGCACCAACGCCGCTCCTTCTTCGTGGGTAACGACCATATGGTTGAAGATGTAGAACGCTTTATCCGCGAGTTCCCGGACGCATAAGCGCAACATCCGGTCTACAGCACGTTGCAGGCCGGATAAGCGAAGTGCCATCCGGCACAATGCGATGATATTGCCGGATGGCGGCTTCGCCTTATCAGGCCTACGTTCGGTTAGGCTGTCTGTAGCTTAAATACGGCCATGGCTTCGATTAGCGCTGAAGACTGCTCTTCCAGCGAGCGGGTAGCCGCTGATGACTGCTGTACCAGCACCGCATTTTGCTGCGCCGTTTCATCCATCTGAATCACCGCAATATTCACCTGCTCAATGCCGCGACTCTGTTCCTGGGACGCACTGGCAATTTCACGCATCAGTTTGGTCATACGCATGACCTCGGTCGCAATCTCATCCATGGTTTCACCCGCCTGCTGCGCCAGTTCACTTCCCTCACCCACATGCGTATGGGAATCGCTGATCAATGTACGGATCTCTTTTGCCGCCTCGGCGCTCCGGCTGGCAAGATTGCGTACTTCCCCTGCTACCACCGCAAAACCACGGCCTTGCTCACCCGCGCGCGCCGCTTCAACGGAGGCGTTAAGCGCAAGGATATTGGTCTGGAAAGCAATACCGTCAATCACACTGAGGATATCGGCGATTCGGCTGGAACTGCCGGAAATATCGCGCATTTTTTCAATTACATAACACACCATCTCACTGCCCCTATCGGCGGTATCCGATACCGATTTTGCAAGCTGATGCGCCTGTTCCGCGTTCTGTGCATTCTGTTTCACCGTCGCGGTGAGTTCTTCCATACTGGCGGCGGTCTGCTCCAGTGAAGTGGCTGTCGATTCAGTGCGTTGTGCCAGATGCTGGTTCCCGGCCGTCAGTTCACGACTGCCAATATCAATTTGCGAGCTGGCATCGCGTACGCGTTGTACTGAGTCGCCCAGCGCATGGCGCATGTTATCCATTGCCGCGTTCAGGCGGTTGAATTCGGCGCTGGCCGATAACGCGCTAACAGGCGACAAATCCCCCGTCGCCAGACGTTCCAGCTGTTCAACAATGTTATCCAGGGGTTTAAGAAACTTATTTCGCAGCATAAACCAAATGACCGCCAGCAACACAATGGCAGCCAACATGGCAGCACTCATAATACCGTGATAAACCAAAGAGTTAACAACGCGGGTAGCGGCATAAAGCCCCATGCCGCCGGTCAGCAACAGAAGAAACGTCAGCAAAGACAATAACACCAACAAACTTGATCGAATTGAAAGGGATTTTGGCATCGTTATATTTCCGGTTGTAGGGTTAAAACAGACCTGTACAGAACCTATCGACTACAACCGGAAAAAGTTTAGGTATTTAAATGTTTTGTGCAAAATCAGGATGTTACTTTGGTGTTGCCGCCGTACCCACTCGGGTTACCGGCGAGCTCTGACGATTTTCCCAAAGCACCGTGAGACCACGTTGTAACGCTATAAAAATAAACAATAAAATGCCAATCGCGATCTTCGTCCACCAGGAACTTAATGTGCCATCAAAATTAATGTAGGTCTGGATCAGCCCTTGGATCGCCACGCCAAAAAGCGTACCTAACACCGTACCGACCCCACCACTTAGCAGCGTTCCGCCAATCACCACTGAGGCAATCGCATCCAGCTCAACGCCAACGCCCGCCAGCGCATAACCCGCCTGGGTGTAAATGGAAAAGACAATGCCGGCCAGCGTAGCAAGCCCGGTAGACAGCATATAAATGCGGATCGTTGTGCTGCGAGTAGAAATGCCCATCAGGTTAGCAGAGGTGGCGTTGCCGCCAATGGCGTAAACCTGATTACCAAAGCGCGTACGATGCGCAAGGAAGATGCCAATCACCACCACGCCCAGCATCAACAGCCCCATGGCGCTCAGGCGACCGCCGCCAGGAATTTTCCATGCCAGACTGGAGAGCGTGTCATAAATCGGATGGTTAATCGGGATGGATTCTTCTGAGACCAGATAGCTGACGCCGCGCAGGAAGAACATTCCCGCCAGCGTAATAATGAATGCCGGGATCTTCAGCGCATCAATCAGTAGCCCCATAAACGCGCCAAACGCGCAGCCCATTGCCAGAATCAAAGGAAACGCCAGCAGTGGCGAAATCCCCCAGTAACCAATCGCCTTTGCTAAAAATACCCCCGTAAAGGCAATCACCGACCCGACGGAAAGATCAATCCCCCCGGAGAGAATGACGAAGGTCATGCCCACGGCAATAATCCCTAAAAAAGCGTTATCGGTCAGGATATTGCAAATCACCCGGGTGGAAGCAAAAGCTGGAAATTGCGTCAGGCAGTAAAGGTAGCCCAGCACAAACACGCCGAGGGTGATCATCAGCGGTAAATTACGTTTTATCATGACCGCGCACTCCTTTTATCAGGCTGATAAAGCGTTGTGACTGCACGACCAGCACGCACAACACCACGATGGCTTTGACCACCTGATTCAGTTCCGGCTGGAAGCCCGACAGCAAAATCCCGGTGTTCATCCCCTGAATGATCAACGCGCCAATTACCGATAGCAGCAGGTTAAAGCGCCCGCCCATCAGCGAACCGCCGCCGATAACCACCGCCAGGATGGCATCCAGCTCCAGCCATAATCCGGCGTTATTGGCATCTGCCCCACGAATATCCGCCGTGACGATAATACCGGCGATAGCCGCACACAGGCCGCTCAGCACATAAGTGAGCATCACAATGATGCGGGTATTCACCCCGGCGTTTTTCGCCGCACGAATGTTAATGCCCACCGCTTCAATGAACATGCCCAGAGCCGTTTTACGCGTTAGCAGCCAAAAGGCGACCAGCGTCAGCAGCGCGATAATCACCGGCGTGGGAAACAGTAACAGCGAGCCGCTGCCAAACCACGACAGCTCGGGCGAGTTGAAAGTGACGATCTGCCCGGAAGTGATAAGCTGCGCCACTCCACGCCCGGCCACCATCAGGATAAGTGTCGCAACAAACGGCTGGATCTTGAGGATTGCCACCAGAATCCCGTTCCACAACCCGGCCAGAATGCCGGAGCCTAAGGCGGCAAACAGCACCACCGGCAGACTGTGCCCGGCCACCGTCATCGCCGCGGTGGTCGCTCCTGCAATAGCCATCACCGCGCCAACGGAAAGATCGATGCCGCCAGTGGCAATCACCAGCGTCATACCAATCGCCAGCAGCGCCACGGGAGCGGCACGGTTGAGAATATCAATCGGGCTGCCGAACAGGCGACCATCCTGCAAAACCACCTGGTAGAAGTGCGGGGCCACCAGGCTGTCGACCAGCAGCACCAGCAGTAGCGCCACCAGTTGCGGCATACCTTTTGGCCAACGGAACCGTCGTTTCGCGGTGTTGGATTGAGGGAGAGATTGAGGCATCACCATAGTCTCCTTAGGCCGCAATGGCATTCATGATCGCCGGTACGGACAGTTCAGCCAGTGGGATCTCGGCCACCTGTTTGCGATCGCGCATAATAATGACCCGATCGGCATAACCCACTAACTCTTCCAGTTCGGATGAAATCACCAGCAGCGCCAGACCATCCGCGCACAGCGTTTCGATCAGTCGGATAATCTCCGCATGTGCGCCGACGTCGATCCCGCGCGTGGGTTCATCGAGGATCAGGAACTGCGGTTTGGTCAGTAACCAGCGCGAGAGCAATACTTTTTGCTGATTGCCGCCGGAGAGAAACTCGATCGGCTGTTCAGCGTTAGGGGTGCGAATTCCGAGCTGGCGGATAAAACGCTCGGCAATCTCGTTTTGTTCTTTCCGTGGGATAGGCCGCAGCCAGCCGCGCTGCGCCTGCAATGCCAGAATGATGTTTTCCCGCACCGAAGCGGCGGCAATAATGCCATCCGTTTTGCGATCCTCCGGACAGAAACCGATCCCCAGACACGAAGCCTGATGCGGCGATCGCAAGGTCTGCGGTTTGCCTTTGATCAGCGCACTTCCGCTGTCGGCGGGTTTAATTCCGAAGATCACCTCTGCCGTTTCCGTTCGCCCGGATCCCAGCAGTCCTGCGAGACCGACGATCTCACCGGGACGCACCTGTAGATCAAACGGCGCGATGGTGCCTTTTTTGCCAAAGTCGCTAAAGGCCGCCACCGGCTTATCGCTCAGCAAGGTGCGGCCCGCACGCTGTAGCGCATGGGTATCCAGTTCGCGACCCAGCATCATTTTGACCAGTTCGATCTGTGGCAGTTCGCGGGTTTCGCGGCAGCCAACGAAGCCGCCGTTACGCAGGACGGTGATGCGATCGCTGACCTGATAAACCTGATCGAGAAAATGGGTGACGAAGATCAGGCTGACACCGCGATCGCGCAGATGACGCATCAGGCCGAACAGCATTTCAACTTCCTGGGTATCGAGGCTGGCGGTGGGTTCGTCGAGGATCAGCACTTTCGCGGAGAGATCTATTGCCCGACAGATGGCAACTATCTGCTGCATCGCCACGGAAAAGCGGTTCAGCGGCTCGCGGACGTCGAGGGAAAAACCGTATGACGCCATCAGCTCCGTCGCGCGTTTTTCCATCTGCTTACGCTGTAGCAGACCAAAACGCCGTGGTTCACGGCCAATAAACAGGTTATCTGCCACCGACATATTGGGCAGCAGGTTCACTTCCTGATACACAGTGCCAATCCCCAGTTGCTGGGCATGGGCGGTATTTTTCGGGGAGATCGGCTGGCCTTCGAGCCAGATAGTGCCACGATCGGCGTGGTAAACGCCGGTCAGCGCTTTGATGAGCGTCGATTTACCGGCTCCGTTTTCGCCCAGCAGCGCCATAATCTCGCCCCGACGCAGGCTGAAATCCACGTTATCCAGTGCTTTGACGCCGGGAAAAAATTTACTTAATCCTTCGGTGCGGAGGATCTCCTGATGTTGGTCGGTGGTCATGGTATTCCTCCGGAACGAAATCACGGCGTTTCGTAGGCCTGATAAGCGCAGCGCCATCAGGCAATAAATGCCGGATGGCGGCGTAACGCCTTATCCGGCCTACGGAAGACCGACAGCAAAACTAGTAGCCCATGTTTTTCTTCTTCTCTAACTCTTCTTTCGCCGTATCCGGCAGATAGAGGATAGATTTGGTAATGGTCAGCTTCTCAGGCATCGTGCCGTCTTTCTTGAATTTCTCCAGCGCATCGAATGCCGGCCCTGCCATATTTGGCGTCAGTTCGACGCTGGCGTTGGCTTCGCCATCAATCATCGCTTTATAGATATCCGGTACGCCGTCGATTGAACCGGTCAGAATATCTTTGCCCGGCTTCAGACCCGCTTCTTTGATCGCCTGGATAGCCCCGATCACCATGTCATCGTTGTGAGCGTAAACCATGCAGATGTTCTTGCCGTTGTTTTCAGCTTTGATAAAGCTCTCCATCACTTCTTTGCCTTTGCTGCGGGTGAAGTCCCCGGACTGAGAGCGAATAATTTTGATGTTTGGCGCGCTGGCGATGGCTTCGGCAAAACCTTTTTTACGGTCAATCGCCACGCTGGCCCCGACGGTCCCTTGCAGCTCAACGACGTTACACGGTTTGCCGTTCACCTCTTTAATCAGCCAGTCGCCGATTAATTTACCTTCCAGCACGTTATTGGCGGTAACGGTGGTCATATAGAGAGATTTGTCTTTTACATCGATGGAACGATCGAGCAAAAAGACCGGAATGTTGGCATCTTTCGCTTCTTTTAACACCGGCTCCCAACCCGTTGCCACGACCGGCGCAATGAAGATGGCATCCACGCCCTGCGCAACAAATGAGCGTACGGCTTTAATCTGGTTTTCCTGTTTTTGCTGGCCGTCAGCGATTTTCAGCGTAATACCTCGCTTTTCGGCCTCGCTTTTCGCCACATTGGTTTCCGCCGCGCGCCAGCCGGATTCAGAGCCAACCTGCGAAAATCCTACGGTTAAAGGGGCTGCCAATGCCATAGACGACATGGCTGTCGAAACTGCTGTGACTAAAAGTAAGCGCTTCCACATAAGTGCGTCCTCGTAGGGGGATTATTGTTGGTTAATAAACAGTCGCGAAAAAACTATAGACAATTGAGCATGTAACGAATTGCGTTACATCACACTTCAAAAAAGTAAATAAAACGTTAATCACAACTTTGTAATCGCTTTCATATCACTATGAAAAATGCGGCTGAAGATATGGATTTTTCTGTCACAAAAGAGAAGGGAAAAGAAGAAAATGTGCGCCGCGAAATCGAAAACAAGCGGAGACATTCGGCGCGAGTTGGCTATAATACCCGCCACTTGTTTGCCATAGCTTATTTAAAGGAAACAGACATGAGCTTACTCAACGTCCCTGCCGGTAAAGATCTGCCGGAAGATATCTACGTTGTTATCGAGATCCCTGCAAACGCAGATCCGATCAAATACGAAGTTGACAAAGAGAGCGGCGCCCTGTTCGTTGACCGCTTCATGTCCACCGCGATGTTCTATCCGTGCAACTACGGTTACATCAACCACACCCTGTCTCTGGATGGTGATCCGGTAGACGTTCTGGTCCCGACTCCGTATCCGCTGGAGCCAGGTTCAGTGATCCGCTGCCGTCCGGTTGGCGTACTGAAAATGACCGACGAATCCGGCGAAGATGCAAAACTGGTTGCGGTACCGCACACCAAACTGAGCAAAGAATACGATCACATTAAAGATGTGACCGACCTGCCGGACCTGCTGAAGGCACAGATCACCCACTTCTTCGAGCACTACAAAGACCTCGAAGCAGGCAAATGGGTAAAAGTTGACGGTTGGGACAACGCTGAAGCCGCTAAAGCTGAAATCGTTGCTTCCTTCGAGCGCGCGAAGAAGTAAGTTCGCCTGCTCTGAAAACCCTGAACACCAGCCTCTGGTTAGTAAGGGTTTTTTTATGCCTGTGCTTTTCCTCCCTTTATTTTCCCGGTATCCCGCTGGTTTCTTTTTGACCTACCAGATTGGGTAGTCACATTTCATTTATCTTAATTGCGAATGAGATTAGATCTCATTATCATTCGCACCATGTAAATAAATGTGAATAAAAGTCAATGAATCTCCACACTGTGAAGTCCCTGAAACGCTATTCTTGTGTGGCGCTCGCCACAGCACTGTTATTTACCAGCCTGCCCAGCGTGGCGCAGACGCTACCTGAGAAAGATTTTCTGACCCACGACGTCGGGAACGGCGTGTATGAACTGGCGGTTGATAGTCAGCAGAACACGCTCTTTGCCGCCTCGTCTCCGTCATTTGATAAAGACAAAACCCGCGGGCTTATCTACAAACTCGATCTGGAAAAACTCACAACCACCGAAGTCATCGACACCAGCCGTCGTGCCTTTGCCACCGCGCTGGACGAAGAAAATCAGGTGCTATATGTGGGCAACACGCTGGAAGGTTCGGTAACGCTAATTGATACCCGCAGCGGTAAAGAGTTGGCGATACTGCAACTGAGCGAGACCAAAAATCCAAAGGAAATCGTCCATACGCGTGAAATGGTGCTCGATAAGCAGCATCACCGTTTGTACGTTTCCGGCGTGGCTGAAAAAGGCATTGTCTGGGTGGTGGATACGCAAAAGCGCGAAAAAATCGCCACCATTGAAAATATGGGTCAGTATCCGACCGGTATGGCGGTGGATGCAAATAAGAACCGCCTGTATGTAGTGAATGGCAGAAACGAGCTGATTACGCTGGACACCAGCAGCCACAAAATCATTAGCCGCTTTTCCATTGAACCCGCTAAAAAACATTTCTTCCTGAATATTGCGCTGGATGCAAAAAATAACCGCGCGTTCCTGACCGATCCGGATTTAGCAGATGTTTTGGTTGTCGATATTAATACTGGCAAAGTTATTGCGCCAATTAAGGTCATTAACTCTTTGGCAGTTATATATAACGAAAAACGCCAGGAAGTGTATATCACCCACCGCAATGCAAAGCGCATCAGCATTGTGGACAGCAAGACTTATCAGGTAAAACAAAGCATTGAAACCACTGCGTTACCTAACAGCCTTGCACTTTCCCAGGACGCTAACACCTTGTATGTCAGCGTAAAACAGCCGGAAGAAATGATTGGCGTAAAGCCCGATTACGTGCTGAAAATCGATCTCTCTAAATATTAATAATTAAAAACGCTTCTTACACCTTGCAGCTTTTCCGGGCTGCAAGGTGATGCTTTTGTTTTTTACTTTTCAGGTGTCTTATATTATGAAAACGCGTCAACTTATTACGCTGACAGGGATCGTTGCATTCTCTGGCGGGGTTATTTTCCCCACTCAGGCAGAAGAACTCACCGAAACCTCACGCAATAATGAAGATGAAATGGTGATCACCGCATCCGGGTTCTCGCAGCAAAAGCGCGTAGCGCCGGCCACCATTTCAGTTATCGATCGTAAAACGCTGGATATTCAGCCGGACCGTAGCATTGGTGAAGCGATTAAAAACCTTCCTGGCGTCTCGGTTACCAACAGCAGCGGCATGAATGCGGGCAGCATTATGATCCGCGGTATGGACCCGTCCTATACCGCTTTTATGGTCAACAGTGTCAAACAAAATACCGGTGAGTCGCGCCCCTACGGCCATGATATCGGTACTGAAGCCAACTTCTTACCGCCAATGGAGGCCATTGAGCGTATCGAAGTTATCCGCGGGCCAATGTCCTCGCTGTACGGCTCAGATGCCATCGGCGGTGTGGTCAACGTGATTACCAAAAAGCCGTACGGCGCGAAAGACTGGACGACGGCAATTGCCGCCAATACCTGGCTTCAGGAACACCAGTATTTGGGTAATACCAGCCAGATGAATCTGTTTACCATGGGGCCGATTGTGCCAGATGTTCTCGGCCTTAGCGTAGCGGCTGACTGGCTCGACCGTCGCGATGACGATCGCAATGACTATTTTGGTAAGCACAACCGTAAATCCATTGATATGACTTTGGGCCTGGCCGCCAGCGAAAACAACCTGTTCGACCTCAACGTGGTCACCGGCGAGCAGGAGAAAAATCGCACTCAGAAACGCGGCGCGCCATGGTCATGGTTGTTTGATCGTAACGCCGCCACCCTGACACATACCGGCTGGTATGCAGATGACACCATCGCGACGACCAACTACATCAACTACGAAAAGGGCCGCTCAAAATACGTTTATGACGGTCAGTCCCCGCAGTATGTGCAGATGGAAAACTATGTCGCTAATTCGCAAACCACGTTTACACTCGACAACCATAAACTGACCATCGGGGCGAATTTTACCCGCGAAGAGTTAAATGACCGCTTTGATGTGGCTAACAAAACGCTGCCCGGCTCAGAGCCGGTAACCAAAATCAGCCGCAACGGCTGGGCGCTGTTTGCTGAAGATGGCTGGAGTGTTGACGATTTCATCCTGACCACTTCGGCGCGTATAGATCAGGACGATAACTTTGGTACACATATTACGCCAAAAATGTACGGCAACTGGGCCTTCAGCGATGCCTGGGCGCTAAAGGGCGGTATTTCGGCAGGATATAAAAAACCGGAGCTACGCGCGACCTCCAGCAACTTCGTCACCCCTTACGGCTCAACCGTGCCTTATCCCTTCCTGACGGTAGGTAATGACGACCTGAAACCAGAGAAAAGCGTTAACTCTGAACTGGGACTCTACTGGACGGGCGATGCGCTGGCTCTGGATAGCACGGTCTTCTATACCCAGTTCAAAGACAAAATCGCTGAACAAACCATTTGTGAAACCACGGCGACAAACCAGTGCTCGGTGAATGGCTACAAAGCAGATTCCGTCAGTAAATACTTTAACGTCAGTGAGGCAGACGTATACGGCATTGAGCTGAATGCCGACTGGCAAATTAGCGCCGACCTCAAAGCCAACGCTAACTACACCTGGAACCACAGCGAACAGAAAAGCGGCATAAACAAAGGCTACGCGCTCAACGATTATCCGCGTCATATGGCGAATCTGTCGCTGACCTGGGCGGCGACACAGAGTCTCGACGTGTGGAGTACGGTGAACTATCGCAGCAGTAACCGCAACAGTGGTAATAACTACAAGTACGATGACTACACAATGGTTGATGTGGGCGTACGTTATCAGCTCAATAAGCACACGCAGTTGATGGCAGGGGTCTACAACGTGCTGGATGAGGATCCGAAGCTGACTACCGCGTGGAATGAATCCGCGCAGGTGGAAGGCCGTCGCTATAATCTCGGCGCGCGCGTAGAGTTTTAAGCCTTAAATAAACAACGCCACCCGAAGGCGGCGTTGTTTATTCTCGTAGGCGATATATCAGTACTGGTCTCGGTCTAACCAGTTACCGCTTTCAATCAGCGTTAATCCCTCGACTGAACGTTGGTACACGTACATCCATGCACTTCCGTACGGCGTCTGAATTAACTGGCGTGCATATTCGCCACCTCGCGTACGCAGAGCGTCAAGCTCTGCCAGCGTGGCGTTGTCAATACGATAAACTTCCCCGTGTACCGTTCCGTTCCCCGGAACTGCGCCTGGATAGTGGCCCAGGCTGTACAACTGGTAGTTGTCGATACTGAAATTTCCCAGCAACAGGGCATTGGTCATCCAGTGGCTGTTGCCTTGTTTGGTTCGTAAACTGCCGTAGACAAATATTCGCATTGCTAAAACTCGAACTGATAGAGCAAATCAAGTGCCTGATCTACGCCAGACACGGCTTCCAGATATAGCTTAGGCATCAGACGATAACGTAGCGTGAGTGTCGCTAAGGAGTCAAATATACCCACACCATATTTCACCTGCAGACCTGGCAGTACGTATCCGCTGACAACCACCTGAGAGGAGTCACCCACCCCTTGCGTGTCCAGTGCCAGATTGCTTACGCCAAATGTCTCCCCGATTTTACCCACAACCTGACCACTTTGTGCAACCCCCAGGCCAATAAGCATTGAGGTCATCGCCGCGCTGTCGCTCTGCTCGCTGTCCAGCCCTTGTCCGCGCAGCAGGTAGGAAAGCGCCATTTGCTGCGACATTGCCGGGTCAGAGAAGATCTCCGCTTTCGGTTCATCAGCAGTGCCGGTGACGCGAACGCCGGCGATCACATCGTCTTCGGTGGCATCCGGGTTACGAATCGCTTCGATGTTAAGCAACGGCTGATCCGGCGGGCCGGAGAACAACAGCTCGCCCTTACGCACAATCAGATCCTGACCATAGGCATGGAAGCGACCGCTCGGGATATTAATTTGTCCGTTCAGCCCCAGCCCCTGCTTATCCTGCGCAACTTTCAGATCGCCCGTCAGACGTGCTTTCAGACCAAAAGCATCAATACGTACGTTGTTGCCTACATGAATGTTCAGGTTGCTGTTGATCGGAATACCGGCGCTTTGCGGCTTCTCTGGCTGCAGGTTGTCGTTGAGCATGACCATGTCGCTGGACACCCCTACCGCACTTTCCGGCAGGTCGTGCACCACAATACGCGCCCACGGCACATCCACGTTGCCATCCAGGGTAAACAGACTCGGCGTGGCTTCAAAGACCACGTCCGGAGAGACATCCAGACGAACCATCGGTGGCACGGTAATACGAACCCTACTGCCTTTAGCCGCGACCCGCGCCCGCCAGTTGTCTATCTGACTCCAGTCGGCATCGCCGCTCAGGTTAATCTGCCCCTGCTGCGTACGCACCACGCCCGCTAACGTCGAACGCGTTCCGGTGAAGTTAACGGCTAACTGGCTGGGCTGCATGTCAAACGGCATAAAGTTGCCGTCGATATCCAGACCGCTCAGTTGCAGTTGTCCAAGCAGTTGTGGGCTTTGCACATCGCCGCCCAGACGCAGGTTGGCGTTGATCATTCCCGCGGCTTTTTCACCTCTGGAGAAGATAGGGTTCACCATCGCCAGATTGAAGTTGCGGATATTCACATTACCGCCAAGATTACGTCGCCCCTGCGGATCGGTTACCTGCACCTGGCCGTCGAACTGCCCGTTGTTGGTCAGGCGAATCAGCCAGCCCAGTTCAGCACGGTTGTTGTGCAGGTCAGCGGTCAGATTCAGCGTCTCAAACGCCACCGGTAACGCGGCATCGTTTACGCTCTGGGTGACCTTCACGTTACGCCCACTTAGCGTGACCTGTCCCTGCGGCAGCCCCTCTTTGGTGGTGTCCCAGCTCACATCGGCTTTACCGGTGAACACGCCGCTGGCCTGGGTTGTCTCCGGCATAAACGGTTTCAGCATTGCCAGATCGAAACGGTTCAGATTCACCACCGCGCGCCCTTCCGCGCCCGCATCAATCGTCTGTGGCACGCACAGTTCCGCATTCGGGTTATTCCAGCAGTGTGGCCCAATGCTGATTTTCTGTTCCTGATTACGGTAATCAAGCGCAATCGCGCGGTTAAGCGACCACGGACCAACCGGCGTCTGGAAGCGCGTATTGCTCAGCGTCCCTTTCCAGCGCTGTTCTTTGCGATCAAAGCTACCCGCCAGATCAAGCTGTCCGGAAACCGGCTCCCCCTGAATGCGTAGCTGTAATTCATGTTGCTTTTCACTGCCTTTCGCGTTGAGCGTCACGAGGCCGATATTCACGTCAGGTTGTACAATCCGCTCTACGCGAACATTGAGATTACCGGCGATTTGCTCGGCCGATTTCACGTCGCCTTCGACGCGTACCTGAGCGACGGAAAGTTCCTGCCAGCGCAGACCACGGGCGGTGATATCCGCCAGCAGCTGTGGTGCTTCAACCGTACCGCGAACTTTTACCAGCCCTTTCGCCGTACCGCCCAGCCCCGGCAGCGCGTTATCCAGGCTTGGGGCATCAATCGTCGCATCCAGATTGAGATCTTTAACCCCCAGTTCCCCTTTCACATCCGCGCTGTTGCGTCCCAGCTCCAGATGCAGGCCCGGAATGATCCATTGCAGGTAACTGTTACCCTTCAGCGAACCGTTCACATTGACCTTATTCTGTTTTACATTCCCAGTCAGCTTCAGCTCCGGAACCTCCATCTGCCAGCTTCCGCCATACAGACTGCCGCGGGTTTTCACCAGACCATTCAGTTTTGACGGCCAGTCCGGGATCTCTTTTGCCGTATTGATGCCATCCAGCGTCAACTCTCCGCGCCAGCTGATCGCCTGCTGCCAATCCACCAGCGCTTTCAGCTCGGTTTTTCCTTCCAGCGCCGCAATGCTGAGTTTGTCGAGATTGATCTGCTGTTCGTTGCCTTTAGCGTCCAGCGTGATGGTAGCTGGAGGAATATCCTGTCCCTTCACGGCGGTACGCATCGACAACGTGTAGTCGGTCATCTTGCCGGTCAGCTTGAGCTTGATGTCATCGGCCTGAAACTGTTTGTCGCCGGTAAACGGCCAGTAAATCTGCTTACTCACCACTTCCAGATTGAGCGGCAACCCGGCTTCCGCCAGACGCGTTTGCGCCCGCAGATCCATATCCACCGGACCGGACAGGTTTATGCCGACTTCCAGTTGGTCACGCAGCGCGCCGCCGACCTTCAGCTTCACCTTTTCGCCTTTTAACGGGTCGATGTTCAGCGTGCTGTTTAACGTAATATCGACCGGCCATGTGTCGGTGAGCTGCGCCGTGCCGCTGGCTTTTACCGCCCCCTGATTCGAGTCGATATCCAGCGCGTCCAGCTTCATGTTGCCGTCAATGCTGCTCACTTTCAGCAGCAGGTTATGTACCGTGAGATCCGTATCCCCGGTCACGCGCAGCTGCTCGCCGCGAAATTCTTCAATATTGAGATTGAGCGGCAGATGCACATCGGCCATTTCCGGCAGCACCGGCTTTGAGAACAGATCTTTTAGCGTTTCGCCGAGCGGTTTTTCATCCGGCTGCGGGTTTTGAATTTTTGGTTCAACGACCTCTTCCTGTGCCACTTCCGCCACTTTAGGCAGGGCAATCAGCAACCCCTGCAATGACGTTGGCTTCAGGGTCAGCGTTTTTTCCTGCCAGTTCAGGCCAGAGGTAAAATCCAGCACGGAAACCGTGGTGTCATCAATTTTGATATTGATGTTGTTAAGCGCCACGTGTGAAAGCGTGATGGGGTAAGGCGTGGAAAGGTTAAGCGGACCGCTCTCTTCTTCCTCCACCGGCGCTGATGGTGGCATTTTTTTGCTGTCGATCGCTACGTTGATATTTTTCAGCGACAGATCGTTGACGCACAGACTGCTGTTCCACAGGCAATTAAGCCCCACGGCCAGATGTACTTCGCCAGCATTCACCGCCACGCCGGGCTGGTCATAACGAATATTTTTCAGTGATAAATCCCGCCAGCCGCCGGTGACCTGACCGATCTCCAGCCCAGGCACCCAGCGATTAGCTGCCTTGAAGACCAGATGCAGACCGGAGGTTGTCCCCACCAGGAACGCGACGGTACCTAACAACAGCAGGATAACAACCAGTACCCCGAGGCTTATCTTCTTCCATAAACTCATAATTCAGGCCCCAGACCGATGTAAAACTGTAAACCATGTTCATCTTTGTCGCCGACGGGGACGGCAAAGTCGAGCTTGATAGGTCCTACCGGCGATTGCCAGCGAACGCCGACCCCGGCACCGGTTTTGAAATCGCTTTTGCGAATATCGCTGACCGCTTCACCGCTATCGACAAACATCGCGCCCCACCATTTCCCGGTCACGTTGTACTGGTATTCCAGCGAGCCCGTCGCCAGCTTCGAGGCCCCTTTCAGCTTGCCGTCGCTGCCTTCGGGTGAAATAGATTTGTATTTGTAGCCGCGGATACTACGGTCGCCCCCGGCGAAGAAACGCAGATCTGGCGGGACTTTGTCGAAGTCACCGGTTTCAATCCAGCCGAGGTTACCGCGCATCACAAAACGGTGCTTGTCGTACAGTGTACGGATCCAGACGTTCTGCGCCTGGAAAACGGAGAAATCAACGTCTGAGCCCCAGGCTGTGTTGGAGTAATCGATGGAATAACGTTGGGAGTCGCCCCAGACGGGCATCAGGCCGCCGCGCGAGCGCGTCCGGCTAATCATCACCCCCGGATAAAGCAGCATGGTGGTATTGGTAACGTTACCCTGGGTAAAGTGGTCGAGGCTCCAGCGCAGGTTGATTGCACGCTGCCAGCCGCTGGAGAGGTCCCAGTAGCGGGAAACCGCAAGCGTTGTGGAGTCCTGCTCGGTGTCGTTTAAATCGGTTCGCTTAAAGCCGCCCTGTACCAGGTAATACTGTTCCAGAGGGTTCTTTAACAGCGGCATTTTATAGCTGAAATCAAGAACCTGCTCTGGCGCCGAGATACTGGCGCTGGTCGTCAGGCTATGGCCGTAGGAGTTCATCCACGGCTTTTTCCACGAGGTTTTCACCCGTGGCCCGACGTCAGTTGAATAGCCGACCCCGGTTTCGATGGTGTTTTCGGTGCGCGGCGAAACCACGCCTTTCAGCGGCAGCACTTTGGTTTTGCGGGCTTTATCAAACTCCGGCGCGACGACCACGGAGTTAAACCATCCGGTCGCCGACAGACGACGGTTCAGTTCACCCAAATCTTTCGACTCGTACTCTTCACCTTCTTTAAAGGGCACCAGATTTTGCAGATACTCATCGCGAATTTGCGAGCCTTCAAAGGTGACATGCCCAAAGCGATAGCGTTCGCCGCTGTTGTAATCGATATCCCAGAACGCCTGGCGGCGCTCAAGCGCTATTCCAAGCTGGCTTTTATTAAATTCACTGTCGAAATAACCTTTGCGCAGCGCCACGCTGGTGAGTGACTTTTTGAAGTTGTCATAGTCCCCCTGATTCAGCACGGTGCCGATTGCCGGGCGCGTTTTCAACAGATCCAGATAATCTTTATCCGTACGTGCGCCACCGCGCAGAATCACTTCTGTGCCGCCAATCAGCACCGGCTCACCGGGGGTCACTTTGGCAATCAGCACCTGGCGTCCTTTCGCCGGCGGCGGACGCAGTTCAAAATCAATGGTCGGCTCAAAGTAGCCCAGCGCTTTTAGCCCTTCGCGGATAGCATCATCAACGCGCGCACGAAAGCGTCGGTCTGGTGTGACTTCATCACTTTGAATCGTGGACAGCTGCGCACGGACGTTTTTCTCCAGCGGCCCTGATAATCCTTCGACCTGTAAGCGAACATTCGCAGCAGCGGCGGAGCCACTTAAGCACAGTAATCCCACCCAACATAACTGACGGATATGTGGCACATTTTCTCCTGAATATCCTTTTTTCCACCCCTGGAAAAAAATACTATGCCGTTCCTCGGCTTAACAAAAAATCAACAATAAGAGTTGAAAAACAGACGACAACCCAAATATTTCTTATGTTTAACTCTAGACGCATTCACGCTGTTTATTTTGGGCAAAGACGCGTCTCGTTACAACCTTAACCCAAATGACTGATTTCGGGAGAACGGCCATGAGTTTATTTGATAGAAAGCATCTCGTTACTCAAGCAGATGCCCTACCTGGACGCAACACCCCGATGCCAGTGGCAACGCTGCATGCGGTTAATCAACATTCGATGACCAACGTGCCCGACGGTATGGAGATAGCTTATTTCGCCATGGGATGCTTCTGGGGCGTTGAACGTTTATTCTGGTCATTACCCGGCGTATATAGCACCGCAGCCGGCTACACCGGTGGCTATACCCCTAACCCAACCTATCGGGAAGTCTGTTCCGGCGATACCGGACACGCCGAAGCGGTACGCGTCGTCTATGACCCGCATGTTATCAGCTACGAACAACTGCTGCAGGTGTTCTGGGAAAATCACGATCCGGCGCAGGGCATGCGTCAGGGGAACGACCAGGGTACGCAGTATCGCTCCGCCATTTACCCGTTAACGCCGGAACAAACCGCCGCCGCACAGGCCAGCCTTGAGCGTTTTCAGGCAGCAATGACCGCCGCAGGCGATGAACGCGAGATTACGACGGAAATCAGCACGGCGACTCCGTTCTACTACGCCGAGGACGATCACCAGCAGTATCTGCATAAAAACCCTTATGGATACTGTGGCATTGGCGGCATAGGCGTTTGCCTGCCGCCGCAAGGATAATCGCCGCCCTCTGGCGGCTTTACAGTACCTTACGCTATACTAGCTCCTGAAATTGCCGGTCCACTCCCTTCGGACCGGTTTTCAATGTGTATTTCACACAGATTTATCAATTTATCCCTTCCGAGGATCTGGCCTTAACGGTCGGATAAGATATGTTAAACAGTATTTTAGTCATTCTCTGCCTGATCGCCGTGAGTGCGTTTTTCTCGATATCCGAGATCTCGCTTGCTGCGTCACGCAAAATCAAACTTAAACTGCTTGCCGATGAAGGCAACGTAAACGCACAGCGTGTTTTGAAGATGCAGGAAAACCCCGGCATGTTCTTTACCGTTGTGCAAATTGGTCTTAATGCGGTTGCTATTCTTGGCGGTATCGTCGGTGACGCGGCGTTTTCACCGGCATTTAACGGTCTGTTCTCGAAATACTTCGCCCCAGAGCTGTCCGAACAGTTAAGCTTTATTCTGTCGTTCTCCCTGGTGACTGGCCTGTTCATCCTGTTCGCGGATTTAACCCCGAAACGCATCGGTATGATTGCGCCAGAAGCTGTAGCTTTGCGTATCATCAACCCGATGCGCTTCTGTCTGCTCGTGTTCCGCCCGCTGGTATGGTTCTTTAATGGTCTGGCAAATAACATTTTCCGTCTGTTTAAGATCCCGATGGTGCGCAAAGACGACATCACCTCGGACGATATTTACGCCGTAGTAGAAGCCGGCGCATTGGCAGGGGTTCTGCGCAAGCAGGAACATGAGCTGATCGAAAACGTATTTGAACTGGAATCCCGTACCGTGCCGTCTTCAATGACCTCGCGCGAAAACGTTATCTGGTTTGATCTGCACGAAGATGAACAGAGCCTGAAGAACAAAGTGGCGGAACATCCGCATTCCAAGTTTCTGGTCTGTAACGAAGATATCGACCACATCATTGGCTATGTTGATTCAAAGGATCTCCTCAACCGCGTACTGGCAAATCAAAGCATGGCGCTGAACAGCGGCGTACAGATCCGCAATACGCTGATTGTTCCGGATACGCTGACGCTCTCAGAAGCGCTGGAAAGCTTCAAAACCGCAGGTGAAGACTTTGCCGTCATCATGAACGAGTATGCACTGGTGGTGGGGATTATTACGCTTAATGACGTAATGACGACACTGATGGGTGACTTAGTCGGCCAGGGTCTGGAAGAACAGATTGTGGCGCGTGATGAGAACTCATGGTTAGTTGATGGTGGTACGCCGATTGATGACGTGATGCGTGTGCTGGATATCGACGAGTTTCCGCAGTCCGGCAACTATGAAACCATCGGCGGTTTCATGATGTTCATGCTGCGTAAAATCCCGAAACGCACCGACTCGGTGAAGTATTCTGGCTACAAATTTGAAGTGGTGGATATCGATAACTACAAGATCGATCAGCTGCTGGTGACGCGCCTGGACAGCAAACCTACCGTTCTGGTACCAAAGCTGCCGGATGCAAAAGAAGAGACCAAAGCGTAATCCCGCCAGAAACATCAACGGCTCCCATCAGGAGCCGTTTTTTTAACTACTGCATAGCACTTTGATCAAGCCATCTCAGTTTGCAGACGCAAGACCTGACGGTTAACTTCGGACATAACAGAAAAATGCAGTTTGTCCTTCACTTTTGGGATAAGAATCTTACCCTTATCAAACTCAAAAGCGCCTACGTCCTTGATATATAACCGTCCACGAAACAGGATCTTCACGTACTTCGCCACCTGCAGCGGGTTGTATCGTTGGAAAATTTTCATTGTATCTCCTGCTGAGCGTTACGCCTTTGCGGTACCACAATCGGTCCGACAATCCTCAGGCGCAAATTTTAATGCCTTATGACTATAGACTATCTGAACGATGTTTCCAGCGTGTATAAGTTTATTTACCTTCAGGTTACAATTATTCAGAATTATCTTTTCAACGCTTCGCTGTCTTCAGTATAAGCCTTCATTTTTCGCAGGATTTGTGCGCCCGTCCGCAAACTGGCATCGCGCTTGCGGGAAAAAGCATCATTCGCACATATGATTAAATTCCAGGCCCAAGTGGTCGGATCACCTGCAAAATAAAGAAAGAAGGAAAACCCATGACCTTACAAAAACTGCTGGCCCTATCGTGCCTGCTGCTGCCGATGATTGCCTCCGCACATTCGTTTGAGACTAACCAGCGCGTGCCGCCGGTGGGTATTGCCGATCGCGGCGAACTGATTCTTGATAACGATAAGTTTAGCTACAAAAGCTGGAATAGCACGCAACTGCCAGGGAAAGTCCGCATTGTGCAACACATCGCCGGACGTACCTCCGCCAAAGAGAAAAATGCGACACTGATTGAAGCCATCAAAGCGGCCAATCTGCCGCATGATAAATACCAGACCACCACTATCGTCAACACCGATGACGCCATTCCCGGCTCCGGTATGTTTGTGCGCAGCAGTCTTGAGAGCAATAAGAAGCTCTACCCGTGGTCACAATTTATTGTCGACAGCAACGGCATTGCGCGTAAGGCCTGGCAACTGGATGAAGAGAGCTCCGCTATCGTCGTTCTCGACAAAGACGGACGCGTACAGTGGGCAAAAGATGGGGCGCTAACGCAGGATGAGGTGCAGCAGGTGATTGCCCTGCTGCACAAACTGCTCAGTAAATAGAGACGCGGAAGCCGGGGTTGAGGAACGATTCACGTGGGGTGTAATCCAGAGGTTTCCCCTGCCAGTCGTGAACGTGCGCTCCGGCTGCGGCAGCAACCGCGTGGCCCGCAGCGGTGTCCCACACGTTTGTGGGTCCAAAACGCGGATACAGTTGCGCCTGCCCTTCCGCCACCAGGCAGAACTTCAGCGAGGAACCAATCGAGGTGGTCTGGTGCTCACCCAACTGTTGCAGATACTCTTTTAACTCATTGTCGGCATGGGAGCGGCTAATCACCACCAGCGGCGGACGCGCATCACGCACCTGGATTTGTTTGCGCACACCGCACTCTTCTTTCCACGCTTTACCTTCTGCTGCGCTGTACATCACTTTCATTACCGGCGCGTAAACCACGCCCAGAACCGGCTTTCCCTTCTCGATAAGCGCAATGTTAACGGTAAATTCACCGTTACGCTTAATGAACTCTTTGGTCCCATCCAGCGGATCGACCAACCAGTAGCGCTGCCAGTGTTGACGAACATCCCAGCCCGGAGGCGCCTCTTCAGACAGAACCGGAATATCCGGCGTCAGCGCCAGTAATCCCTCGAGGATCACAGTGTGCGCTGCGATGTCTGCCGCCGTGACCGGAGAATCGTCCTGCTTGCTGGTAATCTCCATCGGTTTGAGTCCATCGTAGACCTGCATAATGGCATCGCCCGCGTTCCGTGCAAGCTGGCATACATGTTCTAACATTCTCCACCTCGTTTCTTTCGTGGTGTTAACTCGTTGTTTTACTTATACCCGATCGCCAGGGGATCCGCCAACTGTGATAGCGTCTGCGGTTTTAAACGCTATATTCATGTCATGATTCACAGTTCTGTAAGCAAGAAGATTTATATACATTTTCTTTTGTGGCTTAGATCTTAAAAGGATGCCCCTGATGATTAAGTTTAGTGCAACGCTTCTGGCTACGCTGATTGCAGCCAGTGTGAATGCCGCGACCGTCGATCTACGGATAATGGAAACCACTGATTTGCATAGCAATATGATGGATTTCGATTATTACAAAGATACGGCGACTGAAAAATTTGGCCTGGTGCGTACAGCGAGTCTTATCAACGCTGCGCGTGGTGAAGTCAAAAACAGCGTGCTGGTTGATAACGGCGATTTGATTCAGGGCAGTCCGCTCGGGGATTACATGGCGGCCAAGGGGCTGAAAGCGGGCGAAACTCACCCGGTCTATAAGGCGCTGAATACGCTGGATTACGCGGTGGGTAACCTCGGCAACCATGAATTCAACTACGGTCTTGAGTATCTGCACAACGCACTAGCCGGGGCGAAGTTCCCTTACGTTAATGCCAATATCATCGACGTTAAGACCAAAAAGCCGCTGTTTACGCCTTATCTGATCAAAGACACTGAGGTTGTCGACCAGCAAGGGAACCAGCAGACGCTGAAGATAGGCTATATCGGTTTTGTGCCGCCGCAGATCATGACCTGGGATAAAGCCAACCTCAGCGGTAAAGTGACGGTGAACGACATCACCGAAACCGCACGTAAATACGTGCCTGAGATGCGAGCCAAAGGCGCGGATGTGGTGGTGGTGGTAGCTCACTCCGGGCTTTCAGCCGACCCGTATCAGACAATGGCGGAGAACTCCGTTTACTACCTCAGTGAAGTCCCGGGCGTGGATGCCATTATGTTTGGTCACGCTCACGCCGTCTTCCCGGGTAAAGACTTTGCCAATATCAAAGGCGCAGATATCTCTAAAGGTACCCTGAACGGCGTTCCGGCGGTGATGCCTGGCATGTGGGGCGATCATCTGGGCGTGGTCGATCTGGTACTGAATAACGACAGCGGGAAATGGCAGGTCACCCAGGCGAAAGCCGAAGCACGCCCGATCTATGACGCCGCGGCGAAAAAATCACTGGCCGTTGAAGATAAGAAAATCGTTGAGATCCTGAAAGCCGATCACGATGCCACGCGCGAGTTCGTCAGCAAGCCAATCGGTAAATCCGCCGACAACATGTACAGCTACCTGGCGCTGGTGCAGGACGATCCGACTGTGCAGGTGGTGAATAATGCGCAGAAAGCCTATGTAGAGCACTTTATTCAGGGCGATCCGGATCTGGCGAAACTGCCGGTACTTTCCGCCGCCGCGCCGTTTAAGGTCGGCGGACGCAAGAACGATCCGGCAAGCTTTGTCGAAGTCGAAAAAGGTCAGCTCACCTTCCGTAACGCCGCCGATTTGTATCTCTATCCCAATACTCTGGTGGTGGTGAAAGCCAGCGGTAAAGAGGTGAAAGAGTGGCTGGAATGTTCCGCCGGGCAGTTCAATCAGATTGATATCCACAGCAGTAAACCACAGTCGTTGATTAACTGGGACGGCTTCCGTACCTATAATTTCGACGTGATTGATGGCGTGAATTATCAGATTGATGTTTCACAACCCGCCCGCTACGACGGGGAATGTCAGACCATTAATCCGAAAGCGGAACGTATTAAAAATCTGACCGTTAACGGCAAACCAATCGATCCGAATGTCACCTTCCTCGTCGCGACCAACAACTACCGCGCCTACGGCGGTAAGTTTGCCGGAACCGGCGACAGCCACATCGCGTTTGCTTCTCCGGATGAAAACCGCTCGGTGCTGGCCGCGTGGATTGGTGCGGAGACGAAGCGTGCCGGTGAAATACATCCGGCGGCAGATAACAACTGGCGTCTGGCGCCAATTCACAGCGATACGCCACTGGATATTCGCTTTGAAACATCGCCAACCGAGAAGGCCGCCGCGTTTATCAAAGAGAAAGGGCAATATCCGCTGAAAAAAGTCGCGACCGATGACATCGGTTTCGCCATTTATCAGTTGGATTTGAGTAAGTAACTTTAGTGCCGGATAAGGCGTTAGCCGCCATCCGGCAATACTTTACGCCGCCCGCTCTTCCCGCTGCGCCAACACCTGCGGCAAATTCAGTTCTATCCAGTCCGCCAGTGCGGCGACTTTATCGCTCACCTGCTCACCCAACGACGTCAGGCTATACTCCACATGCGGCGGTACGACCGGATACGATACCCGGTTGATAAACCCGTCCTGCTCCAGCGCTTGCAGAGATTGCGCCAGCATCTTTTCACTGACGCCGCCCATCTTACGACGCAAGTCGCTGAAACGGTGCGTACCGTCGCGCAGCGCAACCAGAATCAACACCCCCCAGCGGCTGGTGACGTGTTTTAACACCTCGCGGGAGGGGCACTGCTCGGCGAACAAGTTGCCATCGCGTAACTGCTGAGAAAGCGTTGGTGTGGCCATTTTCATACTTACCTTTTTGTACGTACTTACTAAAAGTTAGTTTAGGTGTTAGCGTGTTTAAACACAAGACCAATACCAAGGAATCACCCCATGATCGCGATTACCGGTGCCACCGGCCAACTGGGCCAACACGTTATTGAAACTCTGCTGAAAACTGTTCCTGCCAGCCAGATTGTGGCCATTGTGCGTAACCCTGCGAAAGCGACGGCGCTTAGCCAGCAGGGCATTACCGTTCGTCAGGCGGATTACAGCGATGAAACCGCCTTTACAGCTGCCCACGTGAAATTTATCGCCTACACCAGCCTGCTACATGCCGACTCTTCCCCACTGGGATTGGCTGATGAGCATATCGCAACCGAGAAGATGCTGGCTGAATCCGGTATCGCCTACGCGCTGCTGCGTAACGGCTGGTACACCGAAAACTATCTCGCCAGCGCCCCGGCCGCGCTGGAACACGGCGTCTTTATTGGCGCGGCAGGTGAAGGTAAAATCGCCTCGGCGACCCGCGCCGACTATGCCGCTGCCGCCGCGCGCGTCATCAGTGAAGACGGTCACGCCGGTAAAACCTATGAGCTGGCGGGCGACGCAGGCTGGACCCTGAGCCAGTTGGCTGCCGAACTGGCAAAACAGAGCGGTAAAAAAGTGGTGTATCAGAACCTGAGCGAAACTGACTTTGCCGCCGCACTGAAGGGCTTTGGTCTACCAGCCGGGCTGGCGGACATGCTGGCTGACTCAGACACTGGCGCCTCCAAAGGCGGCCTGTTCGACGACAGCCATACGCTAAGCAAACTGATTGGTCGCCCGACCACCTCGCTGGCTGACAGCGTCAAAGGCATCGTGTAAGTGTTAAAAATTAGTTAATTGTGGTGGCATCCCCGCGCATCCTCTCTGATAATGACAGGATGATGCGTGGGGAGAGAAAACGTGCAAGGTGTACCTGAGCAGTTTATTGATGAGAAAGACAGCGCCCGCTTTCGCCATCTGGCGCAGGTGCCGGGCGTAGAGCTGTATCATGCGCACATCTCACGTTACGCCTTTGAGCCGCACACTCATGAAGCGTTCGGCATTGGCGCGATAGAAGCCGGAGCCGAGCGTTTTCGCTATCGCGGCACGCAGTACGTGGCCCCCGCCCATTCCGTCGTAACCATGAATCCTGATGAGCTGCACACCGGCGAGGCCGAAACCGCCGACGGCTGGCGCTATCGGATGATTTATCTTGAGCCCGATCTTCTGGAAGAGGTCACCGGGATCCGCCACTGGTGGTTCCATGACGTTACCCGTCACGATCCGCTGCGCTCGCGCCAGATCTGCTCGTTGATCCACGGTCTGTGGAACACCGAAGATCCGTTGGCGCAAAAAGGACTATTGCTCGATCTGATCGACACGTTCCAACCGCTGGCCCGCCATGCGCCGGTATTACCGGAGGGGGCGCATCGCTTTGAACGCGTGCGCGAGTATCTGCACGATAATTACATGCACCCGGTCACGCTCGATGAACTGGCGCGGGTGGCATCGCTGAGTCCCTGGCATTTTCAGCGCCAGTTCAAATTGCATTTCCACGTCACGCCGCACCAGATGCTGATGGCGATCCGTCTGTGGCGAGCCAAAGGTTTTCTTACCTACGGTATGCCCGCCGCAGAGGTCGCCGCCGCAACCGGCCTCACCGACCAGTCGCATCTCACCCGCGCCTTTACCCATCGCTACGGCATTACGCCGGTACGTTATCAGAAACAAGTCGTCCGGCGTTGATCAGCAATCTCATACAATACGGCGGCATTTTTCCTGCCTACACTCGACCTTATGTTAAGCGATGTGGATGTCAAAAATGATTAGCGGTGTGTTGTATGCCCTGCTGGCCGGGCTGATGTGGGGATTAATTTTTGTTGGGCCGCTGATCGTTCCGGAATACCCGGCGGTGTTACAGTCGATGGGGCGTTATCTGGCGCTGGGGCTGATCGCATTGCCGATTGCCTGGCTGGGTCGCGGACGACTGCGTCAGTTGACGCGCAAAGACTGGGTAACCGCTCTGGCGTTAACCCTGATGGGCAATCTGATTTATTACGTTTGTCTGGCAAGCGCTATCCAGCGCACCGGCGCACCGGTCTCCACGATGATTATTGGTACATTGCCGGTGGTGATCCCGGTCTTCGCTAACCTGCTCTACAGCCAGCGTGACGGCAAATTATCATGGTGGCGTTTGTCGCCTGCGCTGGTGTTGATTGGTATAGGCCTGCTGTGCGTGAATATCTCAGAGCTGAGTCAAGGGCTGCCTGATTTTAGCGGCTGGCGGTATGGCTCTGGCATCGCACTGGCGCTGATTTCGGTGGTGTGTTGGGCGTGGTATGCGCTGCATAATGCCCGCTGGCTGCGCGAGAATCCGGATAAGCACCCGATGATGTGGGCGACGGCCCAGGCACTGGTGACGCTGCCTGTTTCTCTGCTCGGCTATGTTGCCGCCTGCCTGTGGCTAAACGGGCAAACGCCGGACTTCGCTCTGCCCTTCGGTCCGCGTCCAGGCGTGTTTATCGGCCTGATGATAGCCATTGCGGTCTTGTGTTCGTGGGTTGGCGCACTGTGCTGGAACGTCGCCAGCCAGAAGCTGCCGACGGTGATCCTCGGCCCGTTGATTGTCTTCGAAACGCTGGCTGGCCTGTTGTACACCTTTATTCTGCGCAAGGAATTTCCGCCGCTGCTGACGGTAAGCGGTATTGCGCTGCTGATAATAGGCGTGGTGATTGCGGTGCGGTCAAAACCGCAGAAACCGGCGGTAGTGCCGGTTTCGGGGGATGCCTGATGGCGCTGCGCTTATCAGGCCTACAAGGACTATACGATCTCATGTAGGCCGGATAAGGCGTTTACGCCGCCATCCGGCGCGACACTTTAAACACCGCCACCGTCTGGTTCAACCGCGCGGCCTGCTCTTCGAGCGCGGCGGCGGCGGAAGCGGACTCCTCCACCAGCGAGGCGTTTTGCTGCGTGACGCGATCCATCTCAGCCACCGCCTGGCCGACCTGATCGATACCCCGACTCTGTTCATCGGAGGCCGAGGCTATCTCGCCCATAATATCGGTCACGCGGGTCACGGCGCTGACGATTTCCGCCATCGTTTCACCCGCTTCATGCACCAGCGCTGTACCGGCATTAACCCGATTCCCCGAGTCATCAATCAGCGCCTTAATCTCTTTTGCCGCCTGAGCGCTACGCTGCGCCAGCGTGCGGACCTCACCGGCAACGACAGCAAAGCCGCGCCCCTGTTCGCCCGCGCGCGCCGCTTCTACCGCCGCGTTCAGCGCCAGAATATTGGTCTGGAAAGCTATGCCGTCGATAACAGTGGTAATTTGCGCAATTTTGCTGGAACTGGTGGCGATTTCATCCATCGTACGCACCACACCGTCGACCACGGCTCCACCTTTCTGCGCCGTCTGCGAGGCATTTTTTGCCAGACTGGTCGCCTGACGCGCGTTATCCGCATTCTGTTTCACGGTTGCGGTGAGTTGTTCCATGCTGGCAGCAGTTTCTTCCAGAGAAGCAGCCTGCTGCTCGGTACGTGAAGAGAGATCGTTACTGCCAGCGGCAATTTCACCCGCCCCGGTATAGATGGTGTCAGCCCCGTCACGCACCACGCTGACAGTGTTCGCCAGCGCCTGCTGCATCTCGCGGACGTTCTGGGCCAATAGCGCCATTTCGTTACGGCCATCAGCAGTAATAGTATGGGTCAGATCACCTGAAGCGATATGCCGAATATGCCCCATCACCTCGTGGAGTGGTTTCAGCAGGACACGCTGCATGGCAATCCAACTGACGATAATGACGGTCAACACAATCAACAGTATGGCGGATAACAACCAGATAATTTTCTGGTAGTCATTTTCGTTATCCCGAACGCCCTCATTTGCCAGCGTGGTTTGCGCGGCACGCCATTCCCGATAAACTTCCTGCATGGCCGTTTGCTTTTGCTCGGCGTTCTGTTTGAACATCTCTTCCAGCTTGCCTTCAGCCAGCAGCGCGTTCATTTTTGCCAGCGTCGCAGAATAGATGCCGTACTGTTCTTCCAGTCGATCGGCCAGATGCTCATCCAGCCCCGGCGTTTCCGGTAGAGCGTAGTATTTATCGTAATGCTCTTTCGATTCGGCCAACAGGCGATTTGCCGTGTTCACCAGTTCCTTCAACTGACCGCCGTTAATATCGCTGGCCATCGTGCCCTGTAAACGCAGCATGCCCCGGTTAAGCGTGACGCGAGCCTGGTTCAGGCTAATCCATGCATCGGTAAACTCCGCCACGTTCTGGCTGGAAAGTTGAGAAACGTTAAAGTTTTCCTTGTCGTTTTTAAGCGCGCCAATAAATACGCCTGCGGAAATGAGTTGCATCGCGCCCATGGCGAGTAACACGGTGATAAGTAAGGTTATCACTTTGATTCGTTTGAACATCTGTTGCCTTTTAATTATGCAGGTATTGTCTGAGGTCTAACTATCGGCAGCTGCGTCGGCTTATTTAATCTTGTGGCGTAGCTTTTTTCGCCGCTTTGTCCCTTTTCAATAAGATTCAGCATGTTAACGAGATAAGAAATTTTCGTGACAATCATCACAAAATCCTCTGACCCGAAAGGGTTATATCCTTCCTAATAAGTTGCATTTAAAATACATCTTATATTATTGAGAATGAGGTAACGGCTATGTCTTATCGCGATCAACCTTTAGGTGAACTGGCGCTCTCTATTCCTCGCGCTTCGGCCCTGTTTCGTAAATACGATATGGATTACTGCTGCGGCGGTAAGCAAACGCTGGCACGCGCTGCCGCACGTAAAGAGCTGGATGTGGAAGCTATCGAGGCGCAGCTCGCCCAGTTGGCTGAACAGCCGCTGGAAAAAGACTGGCGTACCGTGGCACTGGCAGAAATCATCGACCATATCATCGTGCGTTATCACGACAGACACCGCGAACAGCTGCCGGAGCTGATCCTGCAGGCCACGAAAGTTGAACGTGTTCATGCCGACAAGCCGAGCGTACCGCGTGGTCTGGCGAAGAACCTGACGATGCTGCATGAAGAGCTGTCCAGCCACATGATGAAAGAAGAGCAAATCCTGTTCCCAATGATCAAACAGGGCATGGGTAGCCAGGCGATGGGGCCAATCAGCGTGATGGAAAGCGAACATGACGATGCGGGTGAACTGGTGGAAGTGATCAAACACATCACCCACAACGTGACGCCGCCGCCAGAAGCCTGCACCACCTGGAAAGCCATGTATAACGGCATTAACGAAATGATCGATGACCTGATGGAACACATCAGCCTGGAAAACAATGTGTTGTTCCCGCGTGCCCTCGCAGGTGAATAAAAAAAGGCGCCCGAGAGCGCCTTCCTGAAGTCCGAATTCGGCCACTGCTTATGTGGCCTTTTTTGTGTCCGATATGACAACGCTTAACGCATACCCGCCATACGTTTCTTACCGATAAACAACCAGCCCAGACCCAGCGCGATGAACCACAGCGGCGTCACCATCAACGCCTGACGGGTATCTTCTTCCAGAGTCAGCAGCACCAGTACGAAGACAAAGAACGCCATACATACCCAGCACATTAGCTTGCCTAACGGCATCTTGTAGATCGATTTCTCATGCAGGTGTGGACGCTGTTTGCGGTACACCAGGTATGAGCAAAGAATGATGGTCCAGACAAACATAAACAGGATTGCCGACACGGTAGTGATCATGGTGAACGCGCCAATCACGCTCGGGTTCACATAAAGCATCACCACGCCACCCAGCAGACAGATACAGGAGAAGGTTAAACCTTTCGCCGGAACCGCGCGTTTAGACAGCTTGGCAAACGCTTTAGGCGCAACGCCTTCCTGTGCCAGGCCGAACAGCATACGGCTGGTAGAGAACACGCCGCTGTTTGCGGAAGAGGCCGCTGAAGTCAGCACCACAAAGTTAATCAGGCTCGCCGCCGCAGGCAGACCGACCAGCACAAACAGCTCAACGAATGGGCTCTTGGTTGGTACTACCGAGCTCCACGGCGTCACGGACATAATCACGATCAGCGCGAAAACGTAGAACATGATGATACGGATTGGAATCGAGTTAATAGCGCGCGGCAGAGACTTTTCCGGATCTTTAGTTTCTGCAGCCGTCGTACCTACCAGCTCAATACCAACAAACGCGAAAACTGCTATCTGGAAGCCAGCAAAGAAGCCGCTCAGACCTTTCGGGAACCAGCCACCGTCATTCCACAGATGCGTGAACGAAGCCTGAACGCCGGTTGGCGACTGGAAGTGCGTCAGTACCATCACCAGACCGACGACAATCAGGCCGACAATGGCGACGATTTTGATCATCGCAAACCAGAACTCCATCTCACCAAACATTTTCACCGTGGCGAGGTTAAGAGCCAGCAACAGAATGATCACCGCCAGTGATGCCACCCAGTCTGACAGTCCGGGGAACCAGAATTGCGCATACGCCGTAATCGCAACGACGTCTGCCATCCCTGTAACCACCCAGCAGAACCAATAGGTCCAGCCGGTAAAATACCCGGCCCATGGCCCGAGCAGGTCGGAGGCGAAATCACTAAAGGATTTGTATTCGAGATTCGAGAGCAGTAATTCTCCCATTGCCCGCATCACGAAAAACAGCATAAAACCGATGATCATATAGACAAAAATGATCGACGGCCCGGCGAGGCTGATGGTTTTCCCTGAGCCCATAAACAGGCCGGTACCAATAGCGCCACCAATGGCAATAAGTTGAATATGACGGTTTGTGAGATTGCGCCGTAGCGACTGTTCAGACGAAGCCTCTTCAACGGCGTCGACTTTTACCTGATCTACCATGTTTTTTCTTCCTGTACCTGTCTGTGTTGTTCAGGCTCTACGGCCTTTAGTGTGTCTATGATACGACGATCCTGTTGGCAGGACTCATCGATATTAGGTAAGAATCGGCGGGATGAATACTAAGATTTAGATATAATGTTAATTTTATGTTTAAAGTGAGTGTCATATCACTCTGATAGCGAGAATCAGTTCACAAAAATACACGCAATAACATCATTTGCAAGATAAAATATCGACATCGACGTAACTATAGCTTTTCACGCTATTTTGTTGCTCCCCCCAGCGTCGGGGGGAACAGAAGTTACTGCTTACAGGATTTCAAGCAGCTCAACTTCAAATACCAGTGTGCTGAACGGAGGAATGGATGCGCCAGCGCCACGCTCACCGTAAGCCAGTTCCTGAGGAATAGTCAGTTCCCATTTCGAACCTACCGGCATCAGGGTCAGTGCTTCAATCCAGCCAGGGATCACGCCGTTAACCGGGAATTCAGCCGGTTCGCCACGCGCAACAGAGCTGTCAAACACGGTACCGTCGATCAGTTTACCGGTATAATGCACGCGTACGTGGTCGGTACGTGCCGGGATAGAACCTTCGCCCTGAGTCAGAACACGGAACTGCAGACCGGATTCAGTGCTGTTCACACCCTCTTTCTCACGGTTTTCTTCCAGATATTTGACGCCATCAGCCGCCATAGCCTGGAAACGCTCGCGACGTACTGCATCAGCACGTTCGTGAATTTCACGCAGCGCACGGTGCACAACATCAACAGGCACTGCCGGGTGTTTACCTTCCAGCGCATCAGCGATACCCGCTACCAGCGCTTCAGGCAACAGCCCTTCCAGACCGGATTCGCTCAGCTGTTGTCCTACCTGCAAACCAATGCCGTAGCTTGCTTGCGCTTCGATAGTGTCAAAAGTCGGGTTAGCCATCATATTTCCTTTCATCGGATGTAAAGTAGCGGGCAGCATATCAGCCATGCCGCATCCGGTAAAACTTTGTCTCGGGAACAGATGACAAATCGCGAGGAAAAAGAAACAATGCTATTGCCCGCATCAATGTCACGAAAGCGGGTACCTGAACAAGTATCATAGAGTTAGCGATCTATACTCTATGACAGAGGAACGAGACGCGGAGCAGGAGGAAAGCCATGCCCGGGCGCTTTGAATTAAAACCAACCCTGGCGAAAATCTGGCATGCACCGGACAATTTTCGCATTATGGACCCGCTACCGCCTATGCACCGACGCGGCATTATTATTGCTGCTATCGTGCTGGTGATAGGTTTCCTGCTTCCTTCCAGTGACACTACTGATACCCCTGTGGTTACGCGTACTGCCCAGCTGGATTTACAGTCACAGTCGCAGCCGCCAACCGAGGCTCAGCTTCAGGCACAGTTAGTGGCCCCGCAAAACGATCCCGGCCAGGTGGCTCCCGTTGCGCCGGAACCCATCCAGGAAGGAGAACCAGACGCGCAGCCGCAGGCTCAGCAATCACAGCCTCAGACGCAGCCCTTTCAGCAGAATAGTGGTATTGAGCAGCAGTGGCGTACCTACCGCGTAGACTCAGGGAAAACGCTGGCGCAGGTCTTCCGGGACCATAACCTTCCGCCAACTGATGTGTACGCCATGGCGCAAGTGGAAGGTGCCGGGAAGCCGCTGAGCAATTTGAAAGACGGCCAGATGATCCAAATCAGGCAGAATGCTAACGGGGTGGTGACCGGGTTAACCATTGATAGCGGAAATGGTCAGCAGATATTGTTTACCCGCCAGCCCAACGGCAGCTTTATTCGCGCACGCTAAGACTGTCTCAGTCAGTAGGCCTGATGCGCGTAGCGCCATCAGGCCTCAAGGTGAAGCACTAACGCTTCACCTTATTCACCCACCAGATCCCCGAACAGACCAGCACCAGCGCCAGCGCATATTTCCATTCGAGAATGTTTTCGCCGAGGAATATCGCCGACAGCACCGCCCCCGAAACCGGGATCAGGAAGTTAAACGGCGCAATCATCCCCACGCGGTTGTACTTGAGCAAAATGCTCCACAAAGCGAAGGCCACCGATGAAAGCAACGTCAGGTAACCCAGAATAGCCACTGAAGCTAAGCCGTGTACGGTCAGCGTGCCACCAAAAGCATAACCGCCGATAACTAACGCCAGACCGCCCATCCCCAGTTGGTAGCCTGTCATGACCGTCGGGTCTAGCGTCTGAGAAATGCGTTTACCGTATAGCGTGGCGGCAGAAAGGATAAAGGCCGCTATCACCACTGAACCATCACCTAACAGGCTGAAGCTAAAATCCATTCCGCTGTTAAAGTTCACCACCATCACGCCGGTAAAACCCAGAATACAACCTAGTGCTTTGTTGTAGCTTAGTTTGTCGTTTTGATAGATAAAATGGGCCAACAGCACGCTAAAGAATGTCCCGGTCGCATTCATGATGGACCCTTTCACCCCCGTCGTGAACGCCAGGCCAATATAGAAGAAGATGTATTGCAGCGAGGTTTGCGTCAGCCCCAACAGCGTGAGTTGGCCGTACTGACGCAGGCTTAACCGGCCAATCGGTTTACGCTGCGCCATCGCCAACAGTAGCAGCAATAATCCCGCAAACAGGAAGCGATAGCCGGCAAAGACAATTTTTGACGGAATGTCATCCGTGGCAATCTGGAAGATCTCGTATCCGCTTTTTATCGCTGGATAAGCGCTCCCCCACAACAGACAACAGAAGGCTGCGCCCAGGTAGACAACATTTTTACGCGCGAACAGAGGTTGGTGCGTTGGTTCCATTCCATCACCACTTTGAAATAATGTTTTATTTTTATGATTATCCCGAAAAGGACAAAGAATAGCCAGAGCGAAAAACAGGAGGGTAGAAAAGCAAAACGCCGGCACAGGGCCGGCGCTTTTACGCGGTCATCAGAATAAAAACTTATTCTGCAACTACGTTTACAGTCAGCTTAGCAAACACTTCGCTGTGAACCTGGAAGCTCACTTCGTGCTCACCAGTGGTACGCAGAACGCCGTTCGGCAGACGAACTTCGCTCTTAGCAACTTCAACGCCAGCTGCAGTTACAGCGTCAGCGATGTCGCGAGTACCGATGGAACCGAACAGTTTACCTTCGTCGCCAGCTTTAGACGCGATGGTTACGGTTTCCAGTGCGTTGATTTTCTCAGCACGAGCTTCAGCAGCGGACAGAACGTCAGCCAGTTTGGCTTCCAGTTCAGCGCGACGCGCTTCGAAAAATTCAACGTTTTTCTTGGTAGCAGGAACAGCTTTACCCTGTGGTACCAGGAAGTTACGAGCATAGCCCGCTTTAACGTTAACCTGATCACCCAGGCTACCCAGGTTTGCTACTTTATCAAGCAGAATAACTTGCATTACCTTATCCTCTCAAAGTCGTATTAATGGACCGTGACCGATTACTGATGACGATCAGTGTACGGCAGCAGGGACAGGTAGCGAGCGCGTTTGATAGCGCGAGCCAGCTGACGCTGGTATTTTGCACGGGTACCGGTGATACGGCTTGGGACAATCTTACCGCTTTCGGTGATGTAGTTTTTCAGCGTAGCGATATCTTTATAGTCGATCTCTTGAACGCCTTCCGCGGTGAAACGGCAGAACTTGCGACGACGGAAATAACGTGCCATATGGCTAGTCTCCAGAATCTATCAATTCAATCTGCTCGGCATGCAGAACCATTTTGCTCAGGCCGTTCTTTGCCTTGTGGCAAGAGATGAACCCCTGAACGGTTACTGCGCTACCGACCGTTATACTGTGAGTAATGGCCTGGTTTTCGTGTCCGCTAATAATAACGGGCATTTGGCACCACGCCTGCCGGTGAAACCCGGCTTCCTCCTGCACAGAACGATGCTCAAGCACGAACTGGCAATGAGGAATTCCTGATGGACTGACCTTTCGAAGGGGAGCCCTGCACACGGTGCCGGACAGCGCCAGACGGTTGGCCATCAGAAATTACTCTTCAGAATCCCCAGCTTCAGCATCATCTGCGGTTTCGTTAGCGAAATCATCGCGACGTTCACGACGCTCGTCTTTCGCTTTAACCATCGGAGATGCTTCGGTAACAGCGTGTTTAGTACGCATAACCATGCTGCGGATAACGGCATCGTTGAAGCGGAAGGTAGTTTCCAGCTCATCGATCACTTCCTGCGGCGCTTCAACGTTCATCAGAACGTAGTGAGCTTTGTGCAGTTTGTTGATCGGGTAAGCCAGCTGACGGCGGCCCCAGTCTTCCAGACGGTGGATCGTGCCTTCTGCACCAGTGATGGCAGCAGTGTAGCGTTCGATCATACCCGGAACCTGTTCGCTCTGGTCAGGATGGACCATAAAAACGATTTCGTAATGACGCATCGAATTGCTCCTTACGGATTATTCAGCCTCCTGTCTGGGTCAGCCGAGGCCCATGGAGGCAAGGAACGTGTTAAAGGTCGGCTGAAAAATGACGCGTCATAATACTGGGGTCAGCAGGTAAACTCAAGGTGCTTGTACGATTATTTATCGTGTCGCCATTAATACATATCCAGCAGCATTTTGACGCTGATGCAAATGGAGACAATGACAATCATCGGCCGGATAACTTTCTTCCCGCGCGTCAGTACCACCGTCGCACCAAGACGTGCGCCAAGGGACTGACCGGCAAACATCACCAGCCCCAGCGACCAGATCATTTTACCACCGAAAATGAAGAACAGAATCGAGGCAATGTTCGACGCCAGGTTGATAAAATTCGAGTGAATTTGCGCCTTATCGATGCTGTATCCCCACAGCAGGATGTAGCAGAGCGTATAAAAGGAGCCGGCCCCGGCACCGAGAAAACCATCATAAAACCCAATACCTCCCCCGCAGATCAACGAGAAGAGAAACAGGGATACCTGCTGCTTCCTTTTCGGTTCGCTAAGATTAGGCGCAGAAATAAAGTAGATAGCGACCGCGATAATCAGGATCGGCAGCAGTTTCTTCAACACGTCCGGCTCAATAAACTGGATAAGCGTCGTGCCCAGCGCAGAACCGATAAAGGCAGATAAAAAGACATATTTGTGTTCCTGCACATTAATATGTCCCCGGCGTAAAAAGTAAATTCCGGAGGTCAGCGAACTGCCCAACGCCTGAATCTTATTGGTTGCCAGCGCGTTAGCCGGGGGTAAACCGGAAATCAATAATGCGCCAATAGAGAGAAAACCGCCGCCGCCCGACACCACATTAATAAAGCCTGCCACCAGCGCGACCATAAACATAATCACAAAGTAGCTGAAATCCATGAATGAAGTATCCATAAGTTTTTGCCTTATTATCATAAAGTTATATTAATTATCTGGCTCACTATAAACGGCGTACTCACCCGATTAAATTGACTATTTGGTAAGAGCTTATGCGCGTAAGGCAGGTATTTTTAACCGCAGCGGAAGGCATCAGCTGATTGTTAATTAAAGAAAAGATGGCTTTGCGGTAATTTTTTGAACAACTGCATCAGAAATGGTCGCTATCGACTGCGCCGGCAGCAGTTAAAATTAAATCAGAAGTTATCCACTCACAGGAGAGAGCTAACCAGAGACCGCAGTCGAGGAGGTACCTATGCGAGCCCGTGTTTTGACCCTTCTGGCTGTACTTTTGCTCAGTGCAAATGCAACGGCAGCCATCAAAATTGACAATCATCAGGCCAGGAATATGGATGATGTGCAGAGCTTAGGCGTTATTTACATAAATCATAACTTCGCCACTGAAAGTGAAGCCACTCAGGCCCTGAATGAAGAAACCGATGCGCAAGGCGCAACCTACTATCACGTGATCCTCACCAGGGAACCCGGTAGTAACGGAAATATGCACGCCAGTGCAGATATTTATCGCTAGCACCCAGAAATAACCAACGAGAACATTGCCACAGTTTGACTTGCCCCCTTCATTGGGGGCTTTTTTTTGCAAAAAAATCCCGCAGCCAGACCGATCTCATCCCCATGAGGAGTTGGCTTCGGAACGTTTTTTCTTACTTCTGCCCGTAATAGGCGTTTGGGCCGTGCTTACGCATGAAGTGCTTATTCATCAGATAACCGTCAATAGCGCTGAGAGCCGGGTTAATGCCACGCGCAATCCATGCCATTTTTGCCACCTCTTCCATCACAACAGCGTTATGTACTGCGTCGTGAGCATCTTTGCCCCAGGCAAAGGGACCGTGCTGATACACCACAATACCCGGCGTATGCAGTGGTTCTTCGTTGCTCAGCGTTTCAATGATCACCTTGCCGGTATTCAGCTCATACTCGCCCTGCACTTCAGCTTCAGTTAATGCTCGGGTACAAGGGATATCGCCAAAGAAGTAGTCCGCGTGAGTGGTACCCAGTGCCGGGATCGCCAGCCCCGCCTGCGCCCAGGCCGTGGCATGAGTAGAGTGCGTATGCACGACTCCGCCCAGCGACGGATAACGCTGGTAGAGCGCCAGATGGGTGGCGGTATCGGAAGAAGGACGAAAGCCGCCTTCTATCACCTTCCCTGACATATCGACCACGACCATATCATCAACGGTCATGTGCTCGTAGGCGACGCCGCTGGGCTTGATCACCACCCGCCCGCGCTCGCGGTCAATGGCGCTGACGTTGCCCCAGGTAAATGTCACCAGCCCGTAGCGCGGCAGATCCATGTTAGCCTCAAAAACCTGCTGTTTAAGTTTTTGCATTACACCGCCTCCACCAGACCTGCGTTGGCCATACGCGTTTTCACCCAATCGCGCGCCTTCGCAACTTCACGTACCGGGTCATCCGACGTTTCACTCCACATCTCAATCAGGTATGGCCCGCAGTATCCACTCTGTTTGAGCGTCGCAAAACAACGTTCGAAATCAACGACTCCTTCACCAAACGGCACATTTTTGAATACGCCAGGTTTGGTATCCTTCACATGTACCGCGACGATATGGCCTACCCCAGCCTGCAGTTCCATCTGCACGTCGTTATCCCACGCCGACAAATTGCCAATATCGGGATACAGCTGGAACCACGGATTGTTGAGATAGTGGGCGTAACCCAACGCCTTGCTGATCGAATTCATCAGCGGATAATCCATGATTTCCATCGCCAGCGTCACCTGCGCACGGCTCGCCATCTCCACGCTCTCTTTTAGCCCATCGCGAAACCGACGACGCGTTTCGTTATTGGCCTGCTGGTAATAGACGTCGTAACCCGCCAGTTGAATAACGCGAATACCAATATCCTGCGCAAACTGAATGGCTTTACGCATAATTTCCAACCCCTGTTCGCGCACCCGATCATCTTCGCTGCCAAGCGGGAAACGACGATGAGCGCTCAGGCATATGGACGGTACTCGTATCCCTGTCTCGGCGATAGCCGCCACCAGCGCCAGTCGCTGCTCGCGATTCCAGTCAAGACGCGCCAGACGGGCATCGGTTTCATCAACCGACATTTCGACAAAGTCAAAGCCCAGTTCCTTCGCCAGTTGCAAGCGTTCGAGCCAGCACTCCCCGCCGGGGAGTGCTTTTTCATAAATACCGAGCGGGACCTGTTTCGACAACATAGCCGCTCCTTATCCCCACAGCTGGGCGATGGAACGTTTAAACTGACGAGCGGCCTCAACCGGAGAGGCCGCGTCGCGAATGCTGCGACCAGCGATAAAGACGTGAATCGGGATCCCTTTGAACAGCGGCAGATCCTCCAGCGCCAGACCACCAGTAACGGTAACTTTAAAGCCCATATCGGCCAAACGCCTGATCGCACTGATATCCGCCTCTCCCCACGCCACGCCTGCCGCCTGCGCATCACGACTGCGGTGATAGACTACTTGCCCAATACCCGCGTCACACCACTCCTGCGCCTGCTCCCAGGTCCAGTAGCCGGTCAGTTCAATCTGTACGTCACCGTTAAATTCTTTCGCCACCTCCAGCGCACCCTTGGTGGTGTTGATATCGGCACAGCAGATGACAGTAATCCAGTCAGCGTTGGCTTCGAAACACATGCGGGAGAGGATTTTGCCCGCGTCGGCAATTTTAGCGTCCGCCAGCACTATTTTATGCGGGTAAAGCGCCTTCAGATCGCGAACGGCACGAACGCCCTCTGCCACGCAAAGAATCGTACCCACCTCAATGATATCGACCTCTTCGGCAATCAGACGCGTCGTTTCATACGCGGAAAACATTGATTGGTTATCCAGCGCTACCTGCAACATAGGTAATGACATTTTGGTATCCTTTTAAACAGCCGCCGCAGTGGCGTTATCAATTAAATCCAGCACTTCCTGCGTGGTGCGGCAGGCGCGTAAACGGTCGAAATTGGCTTCGTCGTCAAACAGATTCACGATCTGCATAATGCCCACTTCCTGATGCGTGTTGGCGTCAACTGCCGCCATCGTGATCAGAATATCGACCGGGTCGTTATCTTCGTGGTTAAACACCAGCGGCGTTTTCAGCGTCACCAGCGCAAAACCGGTTTTCTTAACCCCTTCCTCGGGACGTCCATGCGGCATCGCCAGGCCTGGCGCAATCACAAAGTACGGGCCAAACTGCTCAACGCCATCAAGGATGGCCTGGTAGTAGCGTGGTTCAACCACATCAGCCTTAACCAGCAGATCCACGCCAAGCTTTACCGCTTCCTGCCAGGTGCTGGCCTCGGCCTGTAAAAGGATGGAATTATTGTTTGCCAGCGAATCACGTAGTTTCATGGTGCGTCCTTACTTCACGTCCTGTGGGAAATGCGCTTGGATCACTTCCAGCAGTTTTGGTCCAAAATCGGCGGGAGACAGCATGTTGCGCACGCCGACAACATATTTATTGCCAGATACGGTAATCTCGCCGGCAATATGGGTAGAGGCGATGATGATATCTGCGCCGCTCAGTTCACTTTTGTATTCCCCCACGGCACAGCTGTTTACCGTATGGTCGATATTTGACTGGGTTAAAAACTGATCCACCTTCATTTTCATGATCATGGAACTGCCCTGCCCATTGCCACATACAGCCAGAATACGTACGGTCATAATCGGAACTCCTTTTTAAGCAGAGTGTTCTGCCAGTTGTTTTTCTGCGTCTTCCTCAGCGCGCAACGTACGCCCTGCGAAAAACATATAAGCCAGTGCAATCAGAATAATGACGGCCATAAACACGATGCCGATGGAGGCGAAACCCTGCATCATCGGCGGCGCCAGAATTGACCAGTCCGCCATGCCCATCCAGGCACTCATACCGGTAAGCTTCACCGCCCAGACGCAGCCAAAGATTTCGATCATCCCCATCACCAGGCAAATCTTGAGCGCCGCGCGCCAGCCGCCAAAGTGGTTAGCAAATACGCCGATAGTGGCGTTCGAGAAGAACATCGGGATAAAGCCTGGGATAATCAGGATGGAGGAGCCGCAGCCCACAAGGATGCCCACCGCAATCAGTTGGCCGATAGTGCCCCACATAAAGCCCCAGACCACCGCGTTAGGAGCAAAGCTATAAATCGCCGCGCAGTCGATGGCCAGCACCGCGCCGGGAATCAAACGTTGAGAGATACCGTTGAACGCTTCTGAAAGTTCAGCAACGAACATACGTACACCCTGGGTGATGATGAAAATAGCGACGGCGAACGAAAAACCAGTCTGCAGGATATAGACTGTCCAGTGGGTTTTACCCGCCATAGCCTGAACCACATCAATACCAAAAGAGAGCAGGATCGCGCCGAAGAAAATGGTCATCACTATCGCGGTAGAAACGATGTTGTCATGGAAGATATTCAGCCAGCCTGGCAGCTTGAGATCTTCCACGCTCTCCTCTTTCTTACCCAGGTAAGGCGCGACTTTGTAGGCAATCCACGAGGCGAACTGCTGCTGGTGACCGATGGAAAAACCGCAACCGTCGGTCACTTCCTGGGTCGGTTTGTACATCATATTGGAGGTAATACCCCAGTAGAGCGACACCAGCACCGCAGTGCAGATGATGGTCGTCCACATGGAATAACCAAAGATGTAGAAAGAGACGGCAATCAGGCCCGCCTGCTGGAACATGATGTGCCCGGTCAGCATGATGGTGCGAATACCGGTTATCCGCCGTAGCAGTACGTAACAAATGTTTAGCGCCAGCGCCAACAGTACCGCGTACCCTACCCAGCTATAGGCATCCCCCATACGTTCGATGGTTGCCATCATGGAAGCATAGGTATCGGAGATCGCGCCATTGATACCGTAAACCTCGGACATCTTCGCCACTACCGGTTTGAACGTGCTGGTGAGAATGCCAGATCCCGCCTGCAGCAGCATAAAACCGATAATCGTTTTGATCGTGCCTTTAATGATAACGCTGACACTTTTACGCAACAGGATATAGCCAAGACAGGTCACAATCCCCAGCAACAGCGGGGCGTTGGTCATAACCTGATTAAAAAAGACGGTAAAGATGTTGTAGAGGATCTCCATAACGATCTCCAGTAGACGAAGTTGCCGGGCTTTCCACACGCCAGGATGTTGTGCACTCACTGTAATTTTCAAAAGTAATCACAACAAGATTAAATTTGATTAAATGTGATGCAGTACGCAAATAATTACCACATTTGAAGAATGGGTAATTATTCAATGCTATGAAAAACATTCAATACCAATTAAATCAATGAATTACAGAAATCGGAATAGCGTAAAATCACCTAAAATCATTACATTACCTTTTCTGTTATCCGCACAAAGCTCAAAAATACCCCATTGCCAATATGAAAAAATAATGTCAGGATTAATCAAAACAAATCACATATTGATTTAATTTGAACAAAAATGAAGGTAAATGCGATGAGTAAAGTAAAAAGCATCACGCGTGAATCATGGATCCTGAGTACATTCCCGGAGTGGGGAAGCTGGCTGAATGAAGAGATCGAACAGGAACAGGTCGCACCAGGCACTTTCGCTATGTGGTGGCTTGGCTGTACCGGAATTTGGCTGAAGTCGGAAGGCGGGACTAACATCTGCGTCGATTTCTGGTGCGGCACGGGTAAACAGAGTCACGGCAACCCGCTGATGAAAACCGGCCACCAAATGCAACGTATGGCTGGGGTAAAAAAACTGCAGCCTAACCTGCGCACCACGCCGTTTGTTCTTGATCCGTTTGCCATTCGACAGATCGATGCGGTACTGGCGACGCACGATCATAACGATCACATCGACGTGAATGTTGCGGCAGCCGTCATGCAGAACTGCGCCGACGACGTGCCGTTTATCGGCCCACAAACCTGCGTGGATCTGTGGATCGGTTGGGGTGTGCCAAAAGAACGCTGCATCGTGGTGAAACCGGGCGACGTGGTTAAAGTAAACGATATTGAGATTCATGCGCTCGACGCGTTTGATCGTACTGCATTAATCACCTTGCCTGCAGATCAAAAAGCAGCAGGCATCCTGCCTGACGGCATGGATGCACGTGCAGTTAACTACCTGTTCAAAACGCCGGGCGGTACGCTGTACCACAGCGGTGATTCGCACTACTCCAACTACTATGCAAAACATGGCAACGAATATCAGATCGACGTCGCGCTCGGCTCCTACGGTGAGAACCCTCGTGGGATTACGGACAAAATGACCAGCGCCGACATGCTGCGTATGGCGGAAGCGCTGAATACAAAAGTCGTGATCCCTTTCCATCATGACATCTGGTCAAACTTTCAGGCCGACCCACAGGAGATCCGCGTCCTGTGGGAGATGAAAAAAGATCGCCTTAAGTATGGCTTTAAGCCATTCATCTGGCAGGTAGGCGGCAAATTCACCTGGCCGCTGGACAAAGATAACTTTGAATATCACTATCCGCGCGGCTTTGATGACTGTTTCACGATTGAGCCGGATTTACCGTTTAAATCCTTCCTGTGATCCACACAAAATGCCGGGCTATCCCGGCATTTTTTCCCTTTTACTTTAGTATTTCCAGGCTATTTCAAATATCATCTTTTCAAATCAATTTGTATCGGAATAGCTCATGACTGAAGCACAAAGACATCAAATATTGCTGGATATGCTGGCGCAGTTGGGCTTTGTTACCGTTGAGAACGTAATTGAGCGTCTGGGGATTTCACCCGCAACGGCGCGTAGGGACATCAACAAACTCGACGAAAGCGGCAAACTCAAGAAAGTCCGCAACGGCGCAGAAGCTATTACCCAGCAGCGTCCACGCTGGACGCCAATGAATTTACACCAGGCGCAGAACCACGATGAAAAAGTCCGTATTGCCAAGGCGGCGTCCCAGCTTGTGAATGCGGGAGAAAGCGTGGTGATCAACTGCGGATCGACCGCTTTCCTGCTGGGTCGTGAAATGTGCGGCAAGCCGGTGCAGATCATCACCAACTATCTGCCGCTGGCAAACTATCTGATCGACCAGGAGCATGACAGCGTGATCATCATGGGCGGGCAATACAACAAAAGCCAATCCATCACGCTTAGCCCGCAAGGCAGTGAAAATAGCCTGTATGCCGGACACTGGATGTTTACCAGCGGTAAAGGATTGACTGCGGACGGACTGTATAAAACCGATATGCTGACCGCGATGGCCGAGCAGAAGATGCTTAACGTGGTGGGCAAACTGGTGGTGCTGGTCGATAGCAGTAAGGTCGGTGAACGTGCGGGAATGCTGTTCAGTCGCGCCGATCAAATCGATACGCTGATTACCGGTAAAAACGCGAACCCTGAGATTCTGCAACAACTTGAAGCTCAGGGCGTGAACATTTTGCGGGTTTAGAGGTGCTGGCGGAAAAATGCTACCGTCGCAGCCAGCGCTTCTGGCGTAATGCGGTGTCGGACACCCGCTTCCCACAGGCAGGTCAGATGGTTATCCAGACCTGCCTGAATTAACGCCTGCTGCAAACGAAAAGTTTCCACAGCCGGAACCACATCGTCCTCCTGTCCATGCCACAGCAGCAACGGTCTGTCGGCCAGGCGTTGCAGTTGATGCGTAACGTCCCATTCGGCGAGCGGTGCAATAACGGCATCGAACTCCACCTGCTGCTCTGGCGTCTGGACATGCAAAGGGGGAAAAAGCGTCTGCGCAAGCCGGGTAAAATAGCCCGACCCCATCAGGCTGGCTACACATTTAACCTCGGGGTGGCGGGCCATAATGCCCAACGCCGTCATTCCTCCCATTGACGCCCCCGCAACGGCAAGTCGTTCATCTGATAGCCAATTTTCCGCCACCAGCGCCGCACGTAACGTCGTAAACTCCTGCATATTTTGCTGCAAAATCTGCCAGAAGCGGTACATTCTCCCCTGTGCATCACTAGTGAAGCGGGCACCATGATCGGCCGCATCTGGCATCACGACCCGGAATCCAGCCTGAGCCAGAGCAACGGCAAAATAGCTGTAGACCAGGCTTGAAGAGGTAAACCCGTGATAGAAGATAATACAAGGGAGTGAACATTCGCGTTTGCCAGCCGGAACGGCGTGCAGGACAGGGATACCCGCCAACTGTCGTGTCTCAATTTCGATCATTTGTCGCCTCTTTCTTTCTGGTATGCCATGCAGCAATACTTAACGCAAGCGAATGTGTTCGGCAATGATTCATAATGTTGAGAACTGGGTTACGCTTTCGCAACATTTTCATTCGAAAATCGCGTGAGAGATAACAATTCGGGAACATTCCCCTAAAGGGAATTTAATAAGGCACTACACTATGGCTATCAGGAAACGAGATAGAGTTATGCGTCGGTTTGCCTCTTTGTTGCTGGTGACGTTTTTAAGCGCCTGTAGCGTGTTACAGGGTACACCACAACCTGCACCGCCCGTAGCCGACCACCCGCAAGAGATCCGCCGTGACCAGAGTAACGGGTTGCAGCGAATAGGGACAGTCAATGCGCTGGTAAGAGGCTCTCCAGATGATGCGCTGGCAGAGATCCGTGCCAAAGCCGTCGCGGCTAAAGCTGATTATTACGTTGTCTTATTAGTTGATGAGACTATCGTGACAGGCCAATGGTATTCACAAGCTATTTTGTATCGTAAATAATATTGGCTTGAAATTTAGTCAGCTTTACATTGCTTTGCGCCCCTATGCGTTTACCTGTGCACAATAAACCAACAGCAGGGAGCTTGAGGTTTATTATCGCGATGGAATGCCCTGCCATGTGTAGGGGTACGAATAATGGAGCTGACGATGAAACAATCACTTGCCTTATCCTCACTGCTGTTTTCTGCCGGACTGGTAGGTACAACGGCGCAGTCTGCCGAGTTCGCCAGTGCTGACTGCGTTACGGGCCTGAACGAAATTGGCCTGATCTCTGTCAGTAACATTGCAGGGAATCCGCAGGATGTAGAACGTGTAATCGCGTTAAAAGCGGATGAACAAGGTGCCTCATGGTATCGGATCATTCAGATGTACGAAGACCAGCAGCCAGATAACTGGCGCGTACAGGCCATACTTTATGCCTAACAGATTGCCGGATGGCGTAAACGTATCCTGCCTGTATTGAACGTAGACAGGATACGACGCGACAGCATCGCCATCTGGCATAGTATTACCGTATTCCTCCCGTCGCCCGCAGCAGCAAATCACCCTGCACCTGTGCAGAAAACTGTGTTACACCACGCGTATCCAGCATCATCTGACACCAGGCTTGCGCGACTGGCGGAGAGGCATAACGCAACATCTGCGCCCCGCAGCCGAGCAGGAACAATTGCTGCGTAATCTCCCGTCCCAACTCCTCGCTGGGTTTACGTAAATGCTGCTGCAGCTTGCGCACCATTCGATCGTAATGCCGATCTTGTCCCTTTACCTCCGCAAAGGCTTCGCTGAGCATATCGTAGATGCCGGGTTGTTTTGTAAGTACCCGCAATACATCAAGGCACATAATGTTGCCGGAGCCTTCCCAGATACTGTTTACCGGCATCTCACGGTACAGGCGCGGTAGCTCGCTCTCCTCGCAGTAGCCAATCCCGCCCAGTACTTCCATCGCCTCGGCAACGAACGGCATGCCATTTTTGCAGATGGCAAATTTCGCTGCGGGTGTGAATAATCTGGCCCACAGCGCTTCTTTCGTATCGGTACGACGATCCCAGGCTCGCGCCAGCCGAAACAGTAGCGCGGTCTGCCCTTCCAGTTGCAACGCCATTCGGCTTAGTACCTGACGCATCATCGGTTGTTCGATCAAAGGTTTACCAAATACCTGCCGCTGATGCGCATGGTAAATCGCCACGGAAAAAGCACGTCGCATCATGCCGTGGCTGCCGAGCGCGCAGTCAAAACGCGTCATCCCGCCCATTTTCAGGATATGGCGGATACCTTCCCCTTCTTCACCCAATAGCCAGCCGATCGCATCGTGGAATTCAACCTCGCAGCTGGCGTTGGAGCGGTTGCCTAACTTATCTTTCAGTCGTTCAAGGCAAATCGCATTCCGGCTCCCATCGGGTAAAAATCGCGGTACAAAAAAACAGGATAAACCGCCCTTTGCCTGGGCCAGCACCAAATGGGCATCGCTTTGCGGTACGGAGAAAAACCACTTATGTCCCACCAGCCGATACGAGCCGTCGACAAGACGTTCTGCCTGAGTGGTATTGCTCAGCACATCTGAGCCACCCTGTTTTTCAGTCATACCCATACCAATCAGTAGCCCGCGCTTTTGCCCTCCGGGCAGTAAATGCGAGTCATAACGGTCGCTTAGCAGCGGCGTCAACCAGTCGTGAAATTGTGCAGGTAACATTTGGAGCAACAGCGGCGTGGCGGCAAACGTCATGGTCACCGGACACAAGGTGCCCGCTTCCACCTGCGCATGCAGCATAAAACGTGCAGCCCGGGCAACAAACGAGCCCTGCCTGGCCTCCTCTTCCCAGGCCAGGTTATGTACGCGGTTGGCGCACAATCCCTGCATCAGCAAATGCCATGCGGGATGAAACCGCACATCATCCAGCCGCTGCCCCTGCGGGTCGTAGCGCAACAGTTCGGGTGGATAAGCGTTAGCTAACCGACCCAATTCGAGCGATTCCGCAGTCCCTAACTGCTGACCAATACTGGCGAGGAGATCGCTGTCCCAAGCTGCGCCTTCGCGATTGACCGCTTCGCACAGTGCGCCATCTGACAGGTATAAGTTGCTGTTATTGAGCGGTACAGGTTGGTTAAAAACGGTATGCGTTTGCCAGTGCATTGTGTCTCCCTCCGTCAATGGCCGTCGCCTTAAGTATGGCCAGTCAGAGAAGAGAGTGCCTGGGATTAAGGTCACAAAAAAGCCATCCCGAAGGATGGCTTAAGAGAAGGAGGAATCAATTACCCGCGTTGACGAACAGCTTCAAACAGGCAAATTCCCGTCGCAACAGAGACGTTAAGCGATGAAACGCTCCCGGCCATTGGGATGCTGATCAGTTCATCACAGTGTTCACGGGTCAGACGGCGCATACCTTCGCCCTCTGCACCCATTACCAGCGCCAGACGTCCGGTCATTTTGCTCTGATACAACGTATGGTCAGCTTCGCCTGCGGTACCAACGATCCAGATGTTCTCTTCCTGCAACATACGCATGGTGCGCGCCAGGTTGGTTACGCGGATCAGCGGTACGCTTTCTGCCGCGCCACAGGCGACTTTTTTCGCCGTCGCATTCAGCTGCGCAGAACGATCCTTCGGTACGATAACCGCATGCACGCCGGCAGCATCGGCGCTACGCAAACATGCGCCCAGGTTATGTGGATCAGTGACGCCATCGAGGATCAAAAAGAACGGCTGATCGAGTGTAGCAATCAGATCCGGCAGATCGTTTTCCTGGTACTGACGGCCCGGTTTCACGCGAGCAATAATTCCCTGATGTACCGCACCCTCGCTTTTCTCATCCAGAAACTGACGGTTAGCCAGTTGAATGACAACACCCTGTGCTTCCAGTGCGTGGATCAGCGGCAGCAGGCGTTTATCTTCACGACCTTTGAGAATAAAGACGTCCTGGAAGCGCTCCGGCGCACGTTCCAGCAGAGCCTGCACCGCATGGATGCCGTAAATCATTTCACTCATGAATATACTCGTTAATAGTTTATGCGTAACGCGGGCAACGCGAGGCTGCCCGACTTACTGTTTGTGGCGGTTATTGTGCGACGTTCTTTTTCGCTGCACGTTTAGCTTTGGTGGCGGCAGCGATTTTAAGCGTTTTTGCCGATGGCTTTTTCGCTTTTTTATCGCCTTTCTTCTCAGCCGCTTTCTTATCCGCCTGAGGTTTGGCTCTGCCTTTCTTCTCGCCGCGGAAAGCGCTGTCCGGCTCGAAATTCACCTTTTTGCCCATCTGACGGCGTTTACCGGTGTTTTTACCCGCATCGCCTTTTTTCGCTTTTTCGCGCGCGGTTTTACCTTCATTGCGCGGCGCACGTTCGCTGGAGATCAAACTGAAGTCGATTTTACGCTCGTCCATATTGACCGCTTCCACGCGAACTTCAACGCGATCGCCCAGGCGATACATTTGACCGCTGGATTCCCCCGTCAGGCGCTGCCCAACCTGGTCGAAACGATAGTAGTCGTTATCCAGGGAGGAGACATGCACCAGACCATCGATAAACAGCTCATCAAGGCGGACAAAGAAGCCAAAACCCGTCACGCTGGCAATCACGCCTTTAAAGACATTACCCACCTGATCCAGCATGAAGTCGCACTTCAGCCAGTCAGAGACATCGCGCGTGGCTTCGTCAGCACGGCGCTCTGCCATCGAACAATGCTGACCCAGTTGCAGCATCTCTTCCATCGAATAATGGTAGCCACCCGTTTCCGTGGTGTTGCCTTTATGGCCCTGCTCCTGCGCCAGCAGATACTTAATCGCCCGGTGCAAGGAGAGATCCGGGTAACGACGAATCGGCGAGGTAAAGTGCGCATAAGATTGCAGCGCCAGACCAAAGTGCCCACGGTTTTCCGGATCGTAAATCGCTTGCTTCATCGAACGCAGCAGCATGGTTTGCAGCATTTCTGCGTCAGGACGGTCAGCAATCGACTCCAGCAGTTCCGCGTAATCACGTGGCTCCGGTTTGTTGCCGCCAGGCAGCTCCAGTCCCAGCTCCGCCAGCACGGAACGGAACGAGTTAATCGCTTCGGTCGTCGGCTTATCGTGAATACGGAACAGTGCGGGTTCTTTGGCTTTCTCAACGAATCGCGCCGCTGAGATGTTCGCCATGATCATGCACTCTTCAATCAGTTTGTGCGCGTCATTACGTTGCGTCTGCTCGATACGCTCAATACGGCGTTCAGCATTGAAGATAAACTTCGCTTCTTCACTTTCAAACGAGATACCACCACGCTCTTCACGCGCTTTATCCAGCACTTTGTAGAGGTTGTGCAGCTCTTCAATGTGTTTAACCAACGGCGCGTACTGCTCACGCAGTTCCTGGTCGCCCTGCAGCATGTGCCAGACCTTGGTGTAAGTCAGACGAGCATGGGAACTCATGACCGCTTCGTAGAATTTAAAGCCAGTTAAACGGCCTTTCGACGAAATGGTCATTTCGCAGACCATACACAACCTGTCCACCTGCGGGTTGAGCGAACACAATCCGTTAGACAGCACTTCCGGCAGCATCGGAACAACCTGCGATGGGAAGTAGACGGATGTGCCGCGGCTGCGGGCTTCCTGGTCCAGCGGAGTCGGCGGGCGAACGTAATAGCTTACGTCAGCAATCGCCACCCATAAACGCCAGCCGCCGCCACGTTTCTTCTCGCAATAAACCGCATCGTCGAAGTCACGCGCATCTTCGCCGTCAATAGTGACCAGAGGGAGATCGCGCAGATCGACACGTCCTATTTTCGCTTCTTCCGGTACTTCTTCTTTCAGTCCGGCGACCTGTTTCTCAACAGCCTGCGGCCAGATGTATGGGATTTCATGAGTACGCAGGGCCATATCAACGGCCATGCTGGTTCCCATATTATCGCCCAGCACTTCAACAATTTTACCCACCGCTTTGGTGCGGCGAGTCGGACGCTGGGTCAGTTCAACGACGACCACAAAGCCCATACGAGCGCCCATCACCTCTTCCGGCGGGATCAGGATATCGAAGCTCAGGCGGCTGTCGTCAGGGACAACAAACCCAACGCCAGCATCGGTAAAGTAGCGACCGACAATTTGGCTGGTTTTTGGCACCAGTACACGCACAATACGCGCTTCGCGACGACCTTTACGGTCCGCGCCCAGCGGCTGTGCCAGTACCTGATCGCCATGAATGCAGGTTTTCATCTGCTCGCTGGACAGGTACAGGTCATCTTTGCGGCCTTCAACGCGCAGAAAGCCGTAGCCATCACGGTGGCCAATAACGGTGCCTTTCAGCAGGTCAAGACGTTCTGGCAGCGCATAGCACTGACGGCGGGTGAAGACCAGTTGCCCGTCACGCTCCATGGCGCGCAGGCGGCGACGCAGCGCTTCTTGCTGCTCTTCACCTTCAATGTTGAGTTCAGCGGCCAGCTCATCGCGGTTGGCCGGTTTTTCACGTTTAGTTAAATGTTCGAGGATAAATTCCCGGCTTGGGATAGGATTCGCGTATTTTTCTGCTTCGCGTTCCTGGAAAGGATCTTGTGACATCGAGGTTCCTCCATTGTCAGCTCTGATGGAATTCCTTCGTCTTTCACGACGCCTCTTTGTTGGCTGCCTTTGCTCACCCTCAGTCACTTACTTTTGTAAGCTCCCGGGAGTCGCTCAGTTGCCGCCGCGATGCGACGCGAAATACTTTGGACTTCATTACTCCACCAGCAATAATTTATAAAGCGGTTGATTTTCTTCAACCAAATCAGCAAGTGTGTAGTTGTCCAGTTCCGTGAGAAAACTTTGCACTGCCTTAGAAAGCGCCTGTTTGAGTCGACAGGCTGGGGTAATGTGGCAAAACTCGCTGCTACAATTGACCAACGATAGCGGTTCCAGCTCGCGAACCACATCACCAATACCAATAGCTTTAGCCGGTTTGCCCAGGCGGATACCGCCATTTTTTCCACGAATAGCAGTAACAAAGCCCGCCCGGCTAAGTTGATTGATTATTTTGACCATATGATTACGGGACACGCCGTAGACTTCTGTCACCTCAGAAATACTGGTCATACGTCCTTCGGGAAGTGACGCCATGTAGATTAGCGCACGTAATCCGTAATCGGTGAAACTTGTTAACTGCACATCAACCTCAGGAAAAGGGATAAAACGGATAAACCTGGTGGTATTAATTATATTGATGATAAACCAGCCACCAGCCAGGTCGCTAATTTATTTCAGTTCAGGAAGGAAAAAAGCGAGGAACTTACGTGATTTTAAGCCGAATGCTGCTGCAAAGCACTCCATCCGGCCTAAGATAGTGCAAGCGCAGCGCCATTCGACGCCACGCTATAACCAGAATTATGCGTCGAACGGGTCGCGCAGGATCATGGTTTCAGTACGGTCTGGGCCAGTTGAGATAATATCAATCGGCACACCGGTCAGTTCTTCAATACGCTTGATGTAGTTCAGTGCTGCCTGCGGCAGACCGCTACGTTCCTTCACGCCGAAGGTAGATTCAGACCAGCCCGGCATGGTTTCGTAAATCGGCTCAATACCTTTCCAGTCGTCAGCTGCCAGCGGAGTCGTCGTGACTTCACGACCATCCGGCATACGGTAAGCGACACAGATTTTCACCTCTTTCAAACCGTCCAGTACGTCCAGTTTGGTCAGGCAGAAGCCAGACAGGGAGTTAATCTGTACTGCACGGCGTACAGCAACGGAGTCCAGCCAACCGGTGCGACGACGACGACCGGTGGTCGCGCCATACTCGTTACCTTGTTTGCACAGGAACTCGCCAACGTCATCAAACAGCTCAGTCGGGAACGGACCCGCACCGACACGTGTAGAGTAAGCTTTGATGATACCCAGAACGTAGTCCACATAACGCGGACCCAGGCCGGAGCCGGTTGCCACGCCACCTGCGGTGGTGTTGGAAGACGTTACGTACGGATAGGTACCGTGGTCAATATCCAGCAGCGTACCCTGCGCACCTTCGAACATGACGAAATCGCCACGCTTACGCGCCTGGTCCAGCAGATCGGAAACATCAACAACCATAGATGTCAGGATGTCGGCAATTGCCATCACGTCATCCAGCACTTTCTGGTAGTCAACTGCTTCAACTTTATAGAAATTCACCAGCTGGAAGTTGTGATATTCCATCACTTCTTTCAGTTTTTCAGCGAAAGTTGCTTTATCAAACAGATCGCCAACGCGCAGACCGCGACGAGCCACTTTATCTTCATAAGCCGGGCCGATACCACGACCGGTGGTGCCGATCGCTTTCTCACCGCGCGCTTTCTCACGAGCGTTATCCAACGCAACATGATAATCAAGGATCAGCGGACACGCTTCAGACAGCAGCAGGCGCTCACGAACCGGGATACCACGATCTTCCAGCCCTTTCATCTCTTTCATCAGCGCGGACGGAGACAGTACAACACCGTTACCGATGATGCTGGTTACATTCTCGCGAAGAATACCTGATGGAATAAGATGGAGGACGGTTTTTTCACCGTTGATTACGAGAGTATGGCCTGCGTTGTGACCGCCCTGGTAGCGCACAACATATTTAGCCCGTTCAGTCAGAAGATCGACGATCTTCCCTTTACCTTCGTCACCCCATTGGGTGCCCAGTACGACGACGTTGTTACCCATTTTTCAAAATCACCGTTTGCTTAAAAATGGATTCTACCACCGCTTTTTCAGATATACAGCACTTTTTGCATCCAAAATCCTGCAAATTAGTCTACTTATTGTTCAGCCAATCGTTTTCCTCAACATGTAGTAGACCACTACGCCCGCAACCACAAGACCTCCACCAAAACGACGTAAAATATTTTCAGGAAGTTGTGCCATCGCCGAGATCATTTTCTTCCAGGCGCGGGGATACAGCATAGGGCCTAGGCCTTCCAGCACCAAAACCAGCGCGAGCGCCAGCAAAATTGTTGAATTCATCCGTCGTCCTTATATAAAAAGAAAACCACCTCATCCCTGGGGATGCCGGTGGTTTTGCTGGTCTAAAACCGCTGGAGCTATTTTAGCGTGTTGCGCTATTCGGCGTCTTCATGTAACGGAAGAAATCGCTGTCCGGGCTCATGACCATCACATCCTGGTTTCCTTCGAAACTCTTCTCGTAAGCGCGCAGGCTACGGATGAAGGCGTAGAAGTCAGGATCCTGGCTGAACGCATCGGCAAACAATTTAGCGGCTTCTGCATCACCTTCACCGCGCATGATGCGGCCCTGGCGCTCAGATTCTGCCAGCGTTTTAGTGACTTCATAGTCCGCTGTTGCACGCAGTTTTTCCGCTTCTTCCTGACCTTGTGAACGATGGCGACGCGCTACCGCTTCACGCTCAGCGCGCATACGGTTGTAAATAGCCTCGGATACTTCAGCTGGCAGGTTGATTTGCTTGATACGCACATCGACCACTTCGATACCCAGTGCCGCCATACTGTTCGGGTTGATGACCGGAACTTTACCGTTCGTTTCTGCCTGCACACGTTCAGCCGCTTCGGCTATCGCGCTATCCGCCGCCGGCGTCGCGACTTCATCTTCCGTGCCAGCAGAACCGGAGTTCAGCGCGTCACGGACTTCCAGGGTCAGACGACCGCGGGAATCGGTAACGATGTCTTTCACGTCCAGACGACCAATTTCAGAACGCAGACGGTCAGAGAACTTACGTTTCAACAGCACTTCTGCCTGAGATACATCGCCACCGCCCGTTGCCAGGTAGTAGCGGCTAAAGTCACTGATACGCCACTTGATGTAGGAGTCAACAATCAGGTCTTTCTTCTCTTTGGTAACAAAGCGATCGGCCTGGTTGTCCATGGTCTGAATACGCGCATCCAGCATCTTCACGGATTCAATAAACGGAATCTTGAAGTGCAGGCCTGGTGCAACGACCAGCGGCTTGTTGTCATCGTCACGCAGAACTTTACCAAAGCGCAGTGTAATACCGCGCTCGCCTTCTTTGACCACAAAGACAGACATGAACAGAACTACCAGAACGATGATGATAATCGCAATAACTGACTTACGCATCGTTATTCCCCCTGACGCTGGTAGTCGTTACGCTGCGCGTTCGCGCGGCGTTGGTCCATAATATCGCCCTGACTGGTGGACGAGGTGTTGCTTGCCCCAGTGCTGGAAGACGTTACCGGTGGCAGACGCAGAAGATTTGAACTGCTGTCGCTCTTCGCTGCTGGCGCATTACCACCTTTCAGCATCTGATCCAACGGCAGAACCATCAGATTGCTGCCCTTATCGTTAACCAGTACTTTACGGGTATGGCTCAGCACTTTTTCCATGGTTTCGATATACAGACGCTCGCGAGTAATCTGCGGTGCGGCTTTATATTCCGGCAGAATTTTTGCGAAACGAGCCACTTCACCCTGTGCTTCCAGGATGGTCTGGGTCTTATACGCACGCGCTTCTTCCAGAATACGCTGCGCCTGACCGTTTGCACGTGGCTGAACTTCGTTGGTATACGCTTCTGCTTCACGGATGTACTGCTGCTCGTTTTCACGCGCTGCGATAGCATCATCAAACGCCGCTTTTACCTCTTCCGGTGGACGTGCAGCCTGGAAGTTGACGTCCAGCAGGGTGATACCCATGTTGTATGGACGAATGGTTTCTTCCAGTTCACGCTGGGTATCGCTACGAATAACGGTACGCCCTTCAGTCAGGATACGATCCATGGTGTATTTACCGATGACCCCACGCAGGGCGCTGTCGGTTGCCTGACGCAGACTGTCATCCGCGCTGGTTACGCTAAACAGGTAACGCTGCGGATCGGTCACACGGTACTGCACGTTCATTTCAACGCGCACGACGTTTTCGTCTGATGTCAGCATCACGCCGGATGCGGCGAGTTCACGCACAGCTTCCACGTTGACCGGGGTCACTTCGTCGATAAAGGTCGGTTTCCAGTTCAGACCCGGCTCAACCAGATGGCTGAATTTACCGAAGCGTGTCACCACGCCACGTTCCGCTTCTTTAATGGTGTAGAAACCGCTGGCCGCCCAGATAATGACGATAGCTGCCGCTGCAATAGTAAAGACTCGGCCGCCCAGTTGCGGACGCGGGCCTTGTGATGAACTACCACCACCAGAACCCGTACCTTTACCGCCACCCAAACCACCGAGTTTTTTACTCAGTTTGCGGAAGATATCATCCAGATCGGGAGGTCCCTGATCGCGACCACCTTTGTTTCCATTTCCCTCTGGGTTGCCGCCAGGTTTGCTGCTTCCCCAGGGGTCGCGGTCTTGTCCGTTATTACCGGGCTGATTCCACGCCATGTTTGTGCTCCATATTTGTTATGCGATGCTATACCTGCGTTTTTTGCGCTGCAGATGCGTTGGCTACATCTTTCAACCCCAGTCACATAGTTGACTATGCACCTGGAGATTTCAGGACTTGCCGCCTTTCTGCCGCATAAAATCCACGAGGAATAGAGGCGAAAAAATCTTCAGGCCATATCCGTCAGGTCAGACAACATAGTCTTCCAGTGCCGGTTCTTGTTTACAGAGGCGACGCCAGTCTACGATCGGCATACGAACCTGCAGACCTACGCTGCCGTCCTCCTCCATCCACTCTTTCTCTATTGCCTGAAGTTGGTAAAACCGGCTTCTCAGTCGCCCTTCCTGCGGCGGCAAACGCAACGTATGTTGCGCAACCTCACCGGAAAGTCGCTCTGTCAAAGCCTGAAAAAGCTGTGGTATACCTATTCCCGTTTGCGCGGAAACCCAAACGCGAATCGGTTTATTCTCTTCATCTCTGTCGATACGCGGTTCAAAATCATCCAGCATATCGATTTTATTCATCACCAACAGAGTCGGGATCTCATGCGCATCGATCTCTTCGAGCACCGTGTCGACGGCCTCGATGTTTTCCTGTACACGAAAATCTGCTGCATCAATGACGTGCAGCAGCAATGTCGCCTGACGAGTTTCCTGCAGGGTGGCTTTAAACGCCGCCACCAGGTCGTGCGGTAAATGACGGATAAACCCTACGGTATCCGCCAGCACGGTTTCACCGACGTCCGCTACGTCTATTCGGCGCAGCGTCGGGTCCAGGGTCGCAAACAACTGATCCGCTGCGTAGACCCGGGCTTCGGTTATCTGGTTGAACAGGGTGGATTTTCCGGCGTTGGTATATCCCACCAGTGATACGGTTGGGACATCCGCTTTCTTGCGCGACTGCCGCCCCTGCTCACGTTGCTTTTCAACTTTTTCCAGGCGCGACTGTATTTGCAAAATGCGATTACGCAGCAAACGACGGTCGGTTTCGAGCTGGGTTTCACCCGGACCACGCAAACCAATCCCGCCCTTTTGCCTTTCAAGGTGAGTCCAGCCACGGACCAGGCGTGTAGCCATATGGCGCAACTGCGCCAGCTCAACCTGCAACTTACCCTCATGGGTGCGCGCACGCTGGGCAAAAATATCTAAAATAAGACCAGTCCTGTCGATAACAAGACACTGGCACAACTGTTCCAGGTTACGTTCCTGGGCAGGGCTTAGAGCATGATCAAAAATCACCACCGCAGCGCCAGTCGCTTTTACGGCTTCGGCAATTTCGATTGCCTTACCTTCACCAACAAAATACTTCGGGTGCGGTGCTTTACGGCTCCCGGTAATCACCTGCATTGCTTCGACACCGGCGGAAGAAACCAGAGATTCAAACTCCTGGAGGTCTTCCATATCTTTGTCTTGCGAAAAATAGATGTGTACCAGTACCGCCTGCTCACCGGCATCATAACGGTCAAACAAGCGTCAACCCCTTAATATATATCAACGGGGAACGCAGGATCGCTGGCTCCCCGTGTGTAAAACAGCTAACAACCTTATTCGGTTTCTTCGCTGTCCTGTTGCGCAGATGAACCTTGCGCGTTGCTACCGTGATGGTAGTTGCTGCCAGTGCCGCCGGTGGCATTATTGCTGTGATGAGAAACCGGGCGAGACGGGACAACAGTAGAAATCGCGTGCTTATAAACCATCTGGCTGACCGTGTTTTTCAACAGGATCACGAACTGATCAAAAGACTCGATTTGACCTTGCAGCTTAATACCATTCACCAAATAAATAGAAACTGGAACACGTTCCCGACGCAGTGCGTTCAGGAACGGATCTTGTAAAGATTGCCCCTTAGCCATTCTCTCTTTTCCTTATATGCTTATTTGTACTTTGAACCTTTCGATTCTGAAAAATTGCGCACGATACGTTTCAATTGTACACATTCAGTTCGCGATAGCACCAACAACCTGTAATACTTCGTTTCGCGCCTGGTCAGGCTTTTCACTGTCAAGCCAGTGCACCCCTTCCCAACCACGCAACCAGGTTATCTGCCGCTTCGCTAACTGCCTCGTGGCGCAAACACCTCTATAAACCATTTCATCGTATGAAATTTCGCCTTCAATGTATGACCACATCTGGCGATACCCGACACAACGAATGGAAGGCAAATCCGTATGCAAATCTCCTCGGGCAAAAAGCGCCCGGACTTCTGCTTCAAAACCTGAAGCTAACATCTGATGAAAACGCTGCTCAATTCGCTGATGGAGCAATTCACGGCTCGCCGGAGCGATCGCAAACTGGTGCACCTTATACGGCAAAGCATCTCCTGACGTTTGCGTCAGCTCCGTTAAAGTTTTACCCGAAATGAAAAAAACTTCCAGTGCCCGGGAAAGTCTTTGCGGATCATTTGGATGAATACGCGCCGCAGCCACCGGATCGATGTCCTGAAGCTGTCGGTGTAACGCGTCCCAACCCTGCTCTGCCGCCTGCTGCTCAATTCTGGCCCTGACTTCCGGGTCCGCCGACGGTAACGGCGACAGCCCTTCAAGCAAGGCTTTGAAATATAACATTGTGCCGCCCACCAGCAACGGGATACGCCCCGCGGCGGTGATGTCGGCCATCTCAGCTAACGCATCGCGACGAAAATCCGCAGCAGAATACGCTTGCGCCGGATCGCGAATATCCAGCAATCGGTGTGGTGCGGCCTTCAATTCATCAGCATCAGGCTTCGCGGTGCCGATATCCATCCCCTTGTAAATAAGGGCGGAATCAACGCTTATCAACTCTACGGGCAAAACTTTACGCAATTCAATTGCTAATGCTGTTTTACCGGAGGCAGTTGGCCCCATCAAAAAAATCGCCTTTGGCAGGCTCGCCTTACAGGTATCACTCATGTTTCAGGGCGTTCATTACCGAATGTAAATCAACAGGTTGTAACAGACCACCCGGCGGTGCCTTCACGAGTTGTGGGCATAGCCGCTCAACATCCGCCAACAGCGTAATCGCCTGGGCCATGCTCCACTGCGGATGCTCGCTCATCAGGTTACGTGCAATCCACTGCGCAATGTTACCCGCTTCGAATACGGTTTGCTGCGCCAGGTAGCCTATCAGTTCAGGAATCAAGATTTGTAAATTTTGTTGGCGTAAGGGTAAAGGCACCGCCCGGATGGTCACATGCTGCGCATCCAGCTGAAATTCAATCCCCAAATCGGCCAGTTGGCTCTGCCCTTTTTGCAACGCTGCTTTTTCATCAGCGGTGACTTTTAGACGTAACGGGATCAGCAATGGCTGAGCGCAAACAGGGGTCTGGCCGGGCGTAAGCTGCGCCTGCCGCAACCACCGTTCCGCAACAGGTAACGCCAGCAGCCGAATCTGGCTATCGCTTTCCAGTAATGCACAGTCGGTCCCTACGATAGTCAGCACCCTTCCAAACCCTTGACTGTTACCGGTAAGAGGTGCTGCCGGCGTTTCAGCGACCGGTGGTTTGTGCATTGGAGCCGGTGTCTGCAGCAGGCGCTGATAAATTTCGCCCTGCTGCTTTTGATATCCAGGCTGGGCATGCGGCCAGCTCGCCACCTGACGGCCTGCGCCACTACTGCCGCTTCCAGCGCCAGTGGAAGCAGAGTAACGCGGTGTCGCTGGTTCGCGCGCGGGAGTCGGTTCGGCAAAATGGTTACGTCCGGCGGCGACACGGTTTTCCGGGATGTGCCTTGGGGCAGGCTCATTGTCGTCAGCCAACGGCAGCGATGTTTCAAGCTGCTGTTGCAGGACGCTCAACACGCCCTGGTAAATAAAATCGTGCACCAGGCGGGATTGATGAAAACGGACCTCATGTTTGGCAGGATGTACGTTAACATCCACCTGATGCGGGTCGATTTCCAGATACAGCACAAAAGCGGGTTGTTGATCGGCTCCCAGCTTATCTTCACAGGCCTGGCGGATAGCATGGTTGATCAGCCGATCTCGCATCATCCGACCATTCACATAACAGTACTGGATTTCTGCCAGTGCCGCCGTTGTGTGGTTAGGATCGGCCACCCAGCCACGCAGCGTCAAATCACCATGCTGCCATTCAATCGCCAACGCATGCTCCAGAAACGGCGTACCGCAAATCGCGCCCAGTCGACGCTCTTTCTGTCCGTCTGCAGCCACAGCGCGGTACTGGCGCACCATTTTGCCGTTATGTGACAAATTAATCGTCACATCAAAACGTGCCAGCGCAATGCGGCGAATAATCTCATCAATATGATTAAATTCGGTTTTTTCGGTGCGCATAAACTTGCGCCGTGCCGGGGTGTTGTAGAACAAATCTAACACCTCCAGCGTAGTCCCCACCGGATGTGCGGCAGGTTTAACCGTCACATCCATGTCGCGCCCTTCGGCATAGGCTTGCCAGGCTTCAGGCTGCTCTTGCGTGCGCGACGTCAGGGTTAAACGAGAGACTGAGCTAATGCTGGCTAACGCTTCGCCGCGAAATCCGAGGCTCACGATGGCCTCGAGATCGTCAAGCGAGGCAATTTTACTGGTGGCGTGACGCGCCAGCGCCAGCGCCAGCTCGTCTTTTTTAATCCCGCAGCCGTTGTCACGAATACGGATAAGCTTCGCACCACCGCGCTCGATATCAATATCAATGCGCGTCGCACCGGCATCAATGCTGTTTTCCACCAGCTCTTTCACCACTGACGCAGGCCGTTCTACCACCTCGCCTGCGGCAATCTGGTTCGCCAGCTGTGGCGGTAGAACCTGAATCGGCATGGCTAATCCTTAATTTGTTAACGTGTTACCAGGCGATACAGCACTGGCGGTTTGCGCCTGTGCGCCCTGCGGCCCAGTTTGCATTGGGTGCGCCTGGAAATAGTTACGCAATCCTTTGTAAATCGCCTCGGCCAGCTGCTGCTGATAATCATCACTCGCCAACAGACGCTCTTCGCTGTTGTTACTGATAAAGCCGGTCTCAACCAGCACTGACGGGATATCCGGCGAGCGTAATACCCCCAGGCTGGCGTGTTCAGGACGACGCTTATGCATCGAGCCAATACGTTCTAACTGACCGATCATGCTGGTCGCCACATCATACCCGACACGTTGCGAATGGCCGAACTGCAGGTCCAGCACGGCCTGGCTGAGATAAGGATCGGACTGGCTGTTTGCCAGCACATCGCCCGCGCCGCCCAACAGCTCTGATTGCTTCTCGTGCTGTTCCAGCCAGCCGGCCATCTCACTGTTCGCCCGACGGTTTGACAGAACCCAGACGGAAGCGCCGGTGGCATCCCGGTTTGGCGCGGCATCCGCATGAATAGAGACCAGGAAATTGGCGTTTTGTTTACGCGCGACGTCTGAACGCCCCATCACCGAGATAAAGTAATCGCCATCACGGGTGAGTACCCCTTTAAACATCGGGTCATCATTGAGCAAGCTGCGCAGTTTGCGCGCCACGGCAATCGTGACGTTTTTCTCACGCGTGCCGCCAGGGCCAATCGCCCCCGGATCCTGCCCGCCGTGTCCGGCATCAATGGCAATAACCACTTTATCGCCGTTACCGGTGCTGGCGCGCGCCGCAGGTCGTGTGGAGGTATTACTGTTAGTAACGATCGTCGTGCGATCATTTTCCGCTTTAAACGGGTTACGCGCAGGCTCGGCAGGACGAGGGGCGACAACCGGCGCTTCAACACGCTTCGCAACCACTGGCGGTGGCGGCGGTGGCGCATCCGCTTTGATGGTAAACACAACGGTATAATTGCCACCGTTCTGGCGTTTAACGGCTTCGGCTTTGCCGTTCTCGGTTAAATCCACCACCAGGCGCAGAGACTGCGCATCTTTTGGCGTGCCGGAACGGATAGATTTCACCAGATTATTGCCGCTAAACTGCAGCGGTAATCCCTGAATGACACCGGTTTGTTTAATATCCAACGAGACGGTGCGTTTCCCGTCCTGAGTCACGGCGTATTCAGGATCGCCAATAAAGCTCAGCGTAATCCGCGCCTGTTGATCGCCATTGGAAACCTGAAGATCGGAGAGGCTGGCGGCCCCTGCCTGCGCGCACAGCAGGACCAGGGTTGCCATCAGCCAGTTTCTGATGCGATAAATCATCCCGCCACCCTTAAGGTTAATCGGCTAAACGCGCCAGCAATAATTCACCCGATGAGGAGACAGCACTTACGCGCGCCTCACGACCTTGCGCCTGATATTCAATGTGTATTTCGACGTCCGGGTCTGGTAGTACACCTTTACCTTGTTGCGGCCATTCCACCAGGCAGATGGCATCATTGGCAAAATAATCGCGGATCCCCATAAATTCCAGCTCCTCCGGGTCCGCAAGTCGGTACAGATCGAAGTGATATACCATCAAATTATCGAGCGCATAGGGTTCAACCAGCGTGTAGGTGGGGCTTTTTACATTACCTTTGTGGCCTAACGCCTGCAGGAATCCCCGGCTGAAAGTGGTTTTACCCGCCCCCAGGTCGCCGTACAAATAAATTACCGTTGCGCCGTCACAGGCTTTAGCTACCCGCAGTCCCAGGTCTAAAGTCGCCTGTTCATCAGGTAGTGGAATTACTCGATTCATCATGATAAACGTCAATCACATCAGGGTTAACAATACGCTGTAGCGTGGTAAAGAGATCTGTCGCCAGCATGCCGCGCGTACCAAAACGCGCCGCCAGCACATCCGCTGCCGCACCATGCGCAACACATCCCGCACAGGCTGCATCATACGGGGTAAGCTTCTGTCCGAGCAATGCGCCAATAATACCGGAAAGCACATCACCCATTCCGCCGCTGGCCATCCCGGCATTGCCGGTATCAATAATACCCAGCTCAGCCTGTTCAGCAGCAACAACCGTACCCGCGCCTTTCAGCACAACCACGCCTCCGTACCGTTTTACCAGACGTTGCGCACAAAGTAAGCGATCGTCTTCAATTTCTGCAATGGAACAGCCCAGCAGCCGCGCGGCTTCACCAGGATGCGGCGTGATCACGCGATTGTGACGTTTATCGGGATTGATTGCCAGCAGGTTCAGCGCATCCGCATCCCAGAGCATCGGTTTGCGAAAATTCTCCACTTTTTGCAGCGCTTTTTTGCCCCACTCCTGCTGACCAAGCCCTGGGCCTATCACCACCACATCCGCCCATGCCAGACACTCTTCCAGAGTCTGCGGCGTCAGCGCATCGACCATCAGTTCTGGTCTGGCAGTCAGAACAGGCGCAATGTTTTCACTGCGCGTCAGCACTTTGACCAGCCCGGCTCCTGCGCGCAGCGCCGCTTCACCGGCCATGCGTATTGCGCCTGCCGTGCCGTGGTCGCCGCCGATAATCACCAGCCGACCGTGGGAGCCTTTGTGTGAGGTGGGACGACGCGGCGTTAGCCAGTACGCAAGCTGTTGAGCATCAAAACGTTGCAGCGGCGCGTTCTGCCCCGCCAGCCAGTCGTCCAGCCCGAGTGCGTTAACATGCAGACGTCCGGTGACATCGCGTGCTTTACCGGTGAGCAGACCAGGCTTGAGCGCAATAAAGGTAACGGTGTGCGCAGCGTTGATGACAGCCCCCGGCGTCGCCCCTGTCTGCGCCAGTAGGCCGGATGGAATGTCGATTGCGATTGTAGGGGCTGGGTGGCTATTGGCACGTTCGATCAACGCCGGGAGAGGTTCACGCGGCGCGTTTTTTAAGCCAGTACCTGACAGCGCATCAATAATGACGTCCACGCTGTCTGGCCAGTTAATATCCGCAGCATGAATCACGCCACCGGCGTTAAGCCAGGCGTCGTGCGCCTGCCGCGCTTCCTCGGGGAGCGGTTTATCACTCTCGAGCGCCAGCAACGTAACGTCAAGCCCCTGCGCTTTGGCAAGCCTTGCCACCACGTAACCATCACCGCCATTGTTGCCATGACCGCAGAGCACCAGCCAGTGTTGGGCATTCGGATAGGCCTCTCGGGTGACCTGAAACGCCGCCTCTCCCGCCCGTTGCATCAGCTCATACAACGTCAGCCCTAAACTGTCTGCCGCCTCTCGCTCCATCCGCCTGATGTCATCGGCGTGCCAGATGGAATGTGGTATACTTGCGGGGTTTTTCTTCATTGTATGGTCCGTCATGTCAGAGCCCCTCGATCTCAATCAGTTAGCGCAAAATATTAAGCAGTGGGGGCTGGAGCTTGGCTTTCAGCAGGTCGGTATTGCCGATACCGACCTCAGCGAAGCGGAGCCCAAACTGCAGGCCTGGCTGGATAAACAATACCACGGCGAGATGGACTGGATGGCCCGTCACGGCATGATGCGCGCCCGACCTCACGAATTATTACCCGGTACGCTACGCGTCATCAGCGTACGTATGAACTATCTGCCTGCTAATGCCGCCTTTGCCAGCACGTTGAAAAACCCCTCACTCGGTTACGTCAGCCGTTACGCGCTTGGGCGCGACTACCATAAGCTACTGCGTAACCGCTTAAAAAAGCTGGGAGAGAGGATTCAACAGCACTGCGTTTCGCTGAATTTTAGACCTTTTGTCGATTCCGCGCCCATTCTTGAGCGTCCTTTGGCGGAAAAAGCCGGACTTGGCTGGACAGGTAAGCACTCACTTATCCTCAATCGCGAAGCAGGTTCATTTTTCTTCCTCGGGGAATTACTGATCGACGTGCCCCTGCCGGTCGATAAGCCAGTCGAAGAAGGATGCGGGAAATGCGTCGCCTGTATGACCATCTGTCCCACCGGGGCCATCGTGGAACCCTACACGGTAGACGCACGCCGCTGTATCTCGTATCTCACTATCGAACTGGAAGGTGCTATCCCGGAAGAATTTCGTCCTCTGTTGGGGAATCGAATTTACGGCTGCGATGATTGTCAGCTCATTTGCCCGTGGAACCGCTATTCGCAGTTGACGACAGAGGATGACTTCTCCCCCCGCAAGCAACTTCATGCTCCGGAGTTGATAGCGCTGTTTAGCTGGAGCGAAGCGTGGTTTTTAAAAGTCACGGAAGGTTCTGCCATTCGCCGTATTGGCCACCTGCGCTGGCTGCGAAATATCGCCGTTGCGTTGGGTAATGCCCCATGGGATGACGCGGTTATTCACGCTCTGGAAAGTCGCAGAGGTGAGCACCCACTTCTCGACGAACACATAGACTGGGCGGTTGCTCAGCAAATTGAGAAGCGAAATGCCTGCGTAGTTGAGGTGCAGTTACCGAAGAAACAACGTTTGGTCAGGGTCATTGAAAAGGGTCTGCCGCGCGACGCGTAAGTCATCCACAGCTTGTGTATAAAAATAAAAACACATTGATATTCAAGAGGGAAAAAATCGTCAAGTGATCGCATTAACAATTTGAAATGATAATTAGCTCAATAATTTCAAATAGTTAAAATGATACTATTCACCCAGCGAAGTTTTTTGTATTCCAGGAATAATACCCGAGCCTGTGGATAAGTCTGTTTACAAGAGTATGTCAATGACGAAACAAAACGTCCCCAACGCGATTATTCGTTGTGGATATTTTTATTGGGGTAAGAATTTGGAGCGGGAAACGAGACTCGAACTCGCGACCCCGACCTTGGCAAGGTCGTGCTCTACCAACTGAGCTATTCCCGCATAATCTTCATCTTTCGAACCGCTACTGCGTTGGCTGCCTTCATTAGCCTGAGTCACTTACTTCAGTAAGCTCCTAAGGACTCATTCAGTTGCCGCCTTGTCGCAATTCGAAATCCTGCGATTGGTGGTCTGTGCTTTATAAGCACTTTCAAATTTTGGAGCGGGAAACGAGACTCGAACTCGCGACCCCGACCTTGGCAAGGTCGTGCTCTACCAACTGAGCTATTCCCGCTTGGGTGTGTCTTTGCTTTACAAGCATTTTCAAATTTTGGAGCGGGAAACGAGACTCGAACTCGCGACCCCGACCTTGGCAAGGTCGTGCTCTACCAACTGAGCTATTCCCGCAAATCTGTACTGCTTTTGTTGCTGCCGTAACGAGTAATTCTCTGTCGTTACGGGAGGCGCATTATACGAGAAATCCGTTTAGCTGCAACCCCCCGAAAAGCGATTTTCTCATTTTTCTGTTTAAGTGCTGAATTTATCGGCAAGTCGTCTAATTTAGCGACAATTCTGCCTCAGTGCAAGCTCACAGGAACGATATTCGTAAGCCGGGTAAGGCGTAGCCGCCACCCGGCAATCCACAAAATCAAAGCTTAATGAAATGTTCGCGATAGTAAGCAAGCTCGGCAACCGATTCACGAATATCGTCCATCGCCTGATGCGTACCCTGCTTGGTGAAGCCAGCCAGGATTTCCGGCTTCCAACGACGCGCCAGTTCTTTGAGCGTACTGACGTCCAGATAGCGATAATGGAAATATGCCTCCAGCTCCGGCATGTATTTAAACAGGAAACGGCGATCCTGGCCGATGCTGTTGCCACAGATAGGTGATTTCCCTTCCGGAACCCACTCTTTTAAAAAGGCCAGCGTCGCCAGTTCGGCTTCACGATCGCCCATGGTGCTCGCTTTTACGCGTTCCACCAGCCCACTTCCGGTATGCGTACGTACGTTCCAGTCATCCATTAACGCCAGTTGCTCATCAGACTGATGCACCGCAATTGTCGGTCCTTCAGCCAGGATATTCAGGTTGGCATCAGTCACTAGCGTAGCGATCTCAATAATGCGATCGCGCTCGGGATCCAGACCTGTCATCTCCAGATCGATCCAAATCAGGTTGTTTTCATTGGCACTCATGCTATTTTCCACCCTTCAGACGTCACATTCAGTGTGACTATATTCATCTAAAATTGCGTGTATCATAAATGTTTTGCCCATCATGGGCGACCAGGAGCCAGTCCGATTGAGTAAGAATAAACTCTCCAAAGGCCAACAGCGCCGCGTGAACGCCAATCACCAGCGTCGTCTTAAAACGTCCGCGGAGAAGCCCGACTACGACGACAACCTGTTTGGCGAGACCGCTGAAGGCATCGTTATCAGCCGTTTTGGCATGCATGCCGACGTAGAATCTGCTGACGGGGAAATTCACCGTTGCAACATCCGCCGTACCATTCGTTCGCTGGTTACCGGCGATCGTGTAGTCTGGCGTCCGGGTAAAGCGGCAGCAGAGGGCGTGAATGTTAAAGGGATCGTTGAGGCGGTACATGAGCGTACCTCAGTACTCACTCGCCCGGACTTTTACGACGGGGTGAAACCCATTGCGGCCAACATCGATCAAATCGTAATTGTCTCAGCCATCTTACCTGAGCTGTCACTGAATATTATCGACCGCTATCTGGTGGCTTGCGAAACCTTGCACGTAGAGCCCATCATCGTACTCAACAAAATTGATCTGCTGGACGACGAAGGTATGGCCTTCGTTAACGAGCAGATGGATATTTATCGCCACATTGGTTATCGCGTGTTGATGGTCTCAAGCCGCACTAAAGACGGCCTGAAACCGCTTGAAGAAGCGTTGACCGATCGCATCAGCATTTTCGCCGGTCAGTCGGGCGTAGGCAAATCCAGCCTGCTCAATAACCTTCTCGGCCTGCAGGAAGAGATCCTGACCAATGATGTCTCCGACAACTCTGGTCTTGGGCAGCACACCACAACAGCTTCTCGCCTGTACCACTTCCCTCACGGCGGCGATGTCATCGACTCCCCCGGTGTACGTGAGTTTGGGCTGTGGCATCTTGAACCGGAACAAATCACTGATGGCTTTGTCGAATTTCATGACTATTTAGGCCATTGCAAGTACCGCGACTGTAAACATGATGCAGATCCGGGCTGTGCAATTCGTGAAGCTGTCGAGGAAGGGAAAATCGCTGAGATTCGGTTTGAAAATTATCACCGCATCCTGGAAAGCATGGCGCAGGTAAAAACGCGTAAAAACTTTTCTGATACAGACGACTGACAACTAAGCTAAGCATCGCTAGAATCGTCCCCCTTTTTTCAGGATCCGGCCCACATGCCGGATCGGGAACAAATTATGGCCTGGAGGCTACCTTGTTAAACTCATTTAAGCTTTCGCTACAATACATTCTGCCGAAACTATGGCTCACTCGCCTGGCGGGTTGGGGTGCGAGCAAACGAGCGGGATGGCTGACCAAATTGGTTATCGATCTGTTCGTGAAATATTACAAGGTCGATATGAAAGAGGCGCAAAAGCCGGACACCGCCAGCTATCGCACCTTTAACGACTTCTTTGTTCGCCCGCTGCGCGACGATGCTCGCCCGATTAATACCGATCCAAACGTACTGGTCATGCCCGCTGACGGCGTGATCAACCAGTTAGGCAACATCGAAGAAGACAAATTGCTGCAGGCTAAAGGGCACAGCTATACCCTTGAAGCGCTGCTGGCTGGCAACTACCAGATGGCGGACAAATTCCGCAACGGTACGTTTGTAACCACTTACTTGTCTCCACGCGATTACCACCGTGTACACATGCCGTGTAACGGTATCCTGCGTGAAATGATGTATGTGCCGGGCGATCTCTTCTCTGTAAACATCCTGACTGCGCAAAACGTGCCGAACCTGTTTGCCCGCAACGAACGCGTAATCTGTTTGTTTGATACCGAATTTGGTCCGATGGTGCAGATTCTGGTCGGCGCGACCATCGTCGGCAGCATTGAAACCACATGGGCTGGCACCATTACCCCACCGCGTGAAGGCGTCATCAAGCGCTGGACCTGGCCGGAAGGCGAAAGCGAAGGGTCGGTGGCGCTGTTGAAAGGTCAGGAAATGGGCCGCTTTAAACTCGGTTCCACCGTCATCAACCTGTTCGCACCTGGCAAAGTTAACCTGGTTGAGCAGTTGCAGGATCTTTCCGTGACCAAAATCGGCCAGCCGATGGCCATCTCTACCGAGACCTTCGTGACGCCAGAGGCAGAACCCGCGCCATTGCCGAAAGAAGAGATCGAAGCAGAACACGACGCCAGCCCGCTGGTTGACGACAAAAAAGACGAAAGTTAAACATAGGAATCGCTGCTGTGCGCCTGATTATCACTTTTCTGATGGCCTGGTGCCTCAGCCTGGGGGCGTACGCTGCGACGGCCCCCGATGCCAAACAACTCACCCAGGAACTGGAGCAGGCAAAAGCGGCAAAACCCGCTCAGCCAGAAACCGTCGAGGCGCTCCAGTCCGCGCTGAATGCTCTCGAAGAGCGGAAAGGCTCCCTTGAGCGTGCTGAACAATATCAGCAGGTTATCGATAACTTCCCCAAGCTGTCCGCAACATTACGCGCGCAGCTAAACAACCTGCGCGACGAACCGCGTAGCGTACCGACCAGCCTCACGACGGATGCATTAAACCAGGAAATCCTTCAGGTCAGCAGTCAGTTACTGGATAAAAGCCGCCAGGCTCAACAGGAGCAGGATCGCGCCCGGGAAATCGCCGACTCGTTAAGCCAGCTTCCTCAGCAACAAACCGATGCTCGCCGCCAGTTAAATGATATTGAGCGACGCCTGGGTACAGCTAACAGTAACTCAGCGCTCAATCAGGCGATGCAGGCGGAATCCGCCAAACTCAAAGCCCAGGTCGATGAACTGGAGCTGGCGCAGCTTTCCGCAAACAACCGCCAGGAACTGGCGCGAATGCGCTCCGAACTGGCAGAAAAGCAGAGCCAACAACTCGACGCTTATCTGCAAGCATTACGCAACCAACTCAACAGCCAGCGCCAGCGTGAAGCCGAACGTGCGCTGGAGAGCACGGAACTGTTGGCAGAAAACAGCGCGGGACTGCCGGAAGGTATTGTCGATCAGTTCAAGGTTAACCGCGAGTTGTCTCAGGCCTTGAACCAGCAGGCGCAACGTATGGATCTGGTCGCCTCCCAGCAGCGTCAGGCCACCAGCCAAACGTTGCAGGTACGTCAGGCCTTGAATACGCTGCGGGAACAGTCACAATGGCTTGGCGTCTCGAATATGCTGGGAGAAGCACTGCGTGCACAAGTTTCTCGTCTGCCAGAAATGCCCAAACCCCAGCAGTTAGATACCGAAATGGCGCAGCTGCGCGTACACCGTATGCGCTATGAAGACCTCCTCAACAAGCAGCCGCAATTACGTCAAATTCACCAGGCCGACGGGCAACCGCTAACCGCTGAGCAGAGCAGCATTCTCAACGCCCAGTTGCGCACTCAGCGTGAACTGCTGAACTCTCTGCTACAGGGTGGCGATACGCTGATCCTCGAGCTCACTAAGCTAAAAGTCTCCAATAGCCAACTGGAAGACGCCCTGAAAGAGGTCAACGAGGCGACGCACCGTTATCTGTTCTGGACATCAGACGTCAGCCCCATCTCGCTCTCCTGGCCCGTCGATATTGTTCAGGATCTGCGCCGTCTGATCTCACTCGATACATTTAATCAGCTTGGCAAAGCCACTATCATGATGCTGACCAGCAAGGAAACGCTGCTACCACTGTTCGGTGCACTGGTGCTGGTTGGGTTTAGCCTTTCTTCACGTAAACACTTTACTCGCTTTCTGGAACGCTCGTCAGCGCGTGTTGGTAAAGTAACCCAGGATCACTTCTGGCTGACGATACGCACGGTATTCTGGTCGATACTCGTCGCCTCACCGCTGCCGGTGCTATGGGCAACGCTCGGTTACGGGTTGCAGGAAGCCTGGCCTTACCCGCTGGCTGTTGCTATCGGCGATGGCGTTACCGCCACGGTGCCTATGCTATGGGCGGTAATGATTTGCGCCACCTTCGCGCGCCCCAACGGGTTGTTCATCGCCCACTTTGGCTGGCCGCGTAACCGTGTCGCGAAGGCCATGCACTATTACCTGATGAGTATCGGGCTGATTGTCCCGCTGATCATGGCGGTGATTATGTTTGATAACCTCAATGACCGGGAATTCTCCGCCTCACTGGGACGTCTGTGCTTTATCCTGATTTGCGGAGCGCTGGCGATCGTAACCCTGAGCCTGAAACGCGCCGGCATACCACTGTATCTCGACAAAGAAGGCAATGGCGACAACATGGTCAACAGCATGCTGTGGAATATGCTGATGGGTGCACCACTGATTGCTATTCTCGCGGCAGCTGTGGGCTACCTGGCAACATCACAAGCCCTGCTGGCGCGCCTGGAGACTTCGGTAGCAATTTGGTTCTTGTTACTGGTGGTCTATCACGTCATCCGCCGTTGGATGCTTATCCAGCGTCGCCGACTGGCCTTCGATCGCGCCAAGCATCGACGCGCCGAAATGCTGGCGCAACGCGCGCGCGGTGAGGAAGAGCCGCCACACTCAACCAGCCTCGAAGGAGCCGTTGATGTTGACGAAAGCGAAGTGGATCTTGATGCAATCAGCGCACAATCATTGCGCCTGGTGCGTTCTATCCTGATGCTCATCGCCCTGCTTTCGGTTATCGTGCTGTGGTCAGAAATTCATTCCGCTTTCGGCTTCCTGGAAAATATCTCACTATGGGATGTCACCTCCACGGTGCAGGGCGTGGAAAGTTTAGAGCCCATTACACTGGGTGCGGTGTTAATTGCGATTCTGGTGTTTATCATCACGACGCAGTTGGTGCGAAACCTGCCCGCATTGCTGGAGCTGGCGTTGCTGCAGCACCTGGATTTAACCCCCGGCACCGGTTATGCCATCACCACCATCACCAAATATCTGCTGATGCTGATTGGCGGTTTGGTTGGCTTCTCGATGATCGGTATTGAGTGGTCCAAACTGCAGTGGCTGGTGGCGGCTCTCGGTGTCGGGCTAGGCTTTGGCTTGCAGGAGATCTTCGCCAACTTTATTTCCGGCCTGATCATCCTGTTTGAAAAACCAATCCGTATTGGCGACACGGTGACCATTCGCGATCTCACCGGTAGCGTGACGAAAATTAATACCCGCGCCACGACCATCAGCGACTGGGACCGCAAAGAGATCATCGTGCCCAACAAAGCGTTCATCACCGAGCAGTTTATCAACTGGTCACTATCTGACTCGGTCACGCGTGTCGTGTTAACTATCCCGGCGCCGTCGGAAGCTAACAGCGAGGAAGTCACACAAATCCTGCTTACCGCCGCCCACCGCTGTTCGCTGGTTATCGATAACCCGGCGCCAGAAGTCTTTCTGGTTGATCTGCAGCAGGGGATTCAAATCTTCGAACTGCGTATTTATGCCGCAGAGATGGGGCACCGTATGCCACTGCGCCACGAGATACACCAGCTGATTCTGGCAGGCTTCCGCGAGCACGGTATCGATATGCCGTTCCCACCATTCCAGATGCGTCTGGAGAGTCTGGGGGGTAAGCAAACGGGGAGAACGTTAAGTTCTGCGGGCAGAGGCAGTCGCCCGGCGGGAAGTTTGTAATACCTGAGTAGCCCGGACGAGGGGCGCTAGCACCGACACCGGGGAAATCCCGGCGTCACTACGTTAGGCCGGGCTACCAGACTATTGGGTTACAGGCAGAACTGGTATCGCAGGAAGAAGCGCCATAGCCAAAAGCAAACCAATACCGTCACCGTCAGTAACTGCCAGAAACTACGCTGCTTCCTGTATGCAATGACATAGATATAGGGAATAAAAAGCGGGAGCGTGAAGATAATACCAGCATCACGGATATCATCACTTTCAACATAGGTCATCAGGTCACAAATATTATTAACCCCCAGCCCATCGATAAACCACTCTTTATCCTGGGTAGAGAAAATAATAATCAGAACGAAACTTACTGTTCCCCAGATAACATTCAGCGATATGGCTTTCGAATTCATTCATCCTCCTCGCATAATTTCCATTATTGCTGTCTTTTTCTCAATAATTCGCCGCCCATACTCACTGTATTCACGCTGTTTAGTACCAACCGGAGCAGAAATAGAATCAGTAATGCTTTGAATTTCTCGTTGGGTACCACGATTATATCTTGAGCCGATAATAATAATTTGCTCATCGGTAAGATGAGCAGTATCTTTCCCAGGGTAACTTAACATAATAAGATCGCGCAAATGAAACGCGACAACCCGAATATTAAAGCGATTATCCAGCAGACAATTCGATAGCTGAAACTGCTCAAAAGAGGTCAACTTATCGGGCCTGATGCCCATCGTGCTAGCGGCCACACCCAGCTGTATTGCGATAGAACCAACTGAAGTAGCATTAGATAAGGCCTTATCCTCCCTTCGCGAGATAGTTTCCAGAATTTGTCTGACTTGTAATACACCCACTGACTTAAATCTTTCTGGCGTCCCCCCCACCTCTGCTGCAGCGACACCAGCCAACAACAATAGAGGGATTTGGGCTTCCTCAGCCGATTTTTTTAGCATATTCCTATGATAAACTAACCATGCTGTTTTATATATCCATAAATGTGCAGTCCCTGTATCAAAACGCCAATTTGTTGGAAGAGTTTTCCAACGAAGAAAATCCACACCATTCCAATGTGGAAAACCATAGCTGTCGACCTTACAGAAAATAACTGAATCACGCATATCACTGTCCTTAGCTTAAAAGATAAGTAAACCACTGGATACTACATCAAGCGAGAAACAGAAACATAAAATATCAAAAACATTTAAAGCAATTGATTAAAGATATAATTCACAGTAAATAGCATTTATCTAAAAAATAATTACAACACTAATCTATCGTCCATAAATACCATATTATTTATGGACGATGTGTATGAGTAATAACGTCGCTAACACTCGCACCGGGAAATCCCGGCGTCACTGCGTTAGGCCGGGCTACAGTGTGGGTCTTGTAGGCCTGATAAGCGTAGCGCCATCAGGCAATTCGATACTGATTGCCGGATGGCGGCATTGCCTTATCCGGCCTACACGGCCCAATTTACTCTGTCACCAGAACCGGCTGACGGTCAACGCGGCGATGATAGTTCTGATAAATCGCCATCGCCAGCAGTGAGAAGAAGATCGGGCCACCGGTCATCCACAATGCGCTGTTCCAGTCCCCGGCCTCAATCACCGGCTGGATGATGGTGAATACGTTGGCAAACGTCACCACCAGAACGACCACACCTGTTGCCAGTAGCGTCGCCGCTCGGGTTTTAAAGACCACAAACGGTCTTTCCAGACTCGTGCGGGCTTTAAAGAACGGAAACGCCAGCGCAAGGAACAGATACGGCAGCGTCATCGAAACGTTCGCCATCAGGGTCAATTTGTTATAAAACGCTGAAGCCGTATCGCCGCCGAACGAAACCAGCAGGATAAACAGGCTTACCAGCAGACACTGCAACCACATTGCGGTCGTCGGCATCCCCACCGCATTCAGTTTGGTCATCGGCGCGGGCCACAATGCCTTCGGCGTACCCTGAATAATCGCTTTCAACGGCGAGTAGCTAAGGGTAAAAAAAGCACCGGTATAGGCAAGGAACATCGAAAGCCCGGTGATACGCGCGAACCATACGCCCATCGCCATCGCGGTCTCAGGGGAAAGATGCAGCGCATTACCCAACGTCATCCCGAGGCTCTTCATCAGGATATAAGTAATATTGCCGAGGTTGACCGAGCTATTACTTAATACCTGCTGCCAGTTGGTGCTAACGCCCCATAAAAAGATGGCCAGTGAATAACCAACAGAAATGACAATAGCGGCAAAAACAATGCCTTTTGCAAAGTTCTTTTCTGGTTTTTCTGTTTTATCAACTAATCCACCCACGGCCTCTATTCCGCCGTAAGCAAAAATGGCGAATACCACAAATGACAGCATGGACAGACCAGACTGATATCCCGGATTAGGCGAGGAGATAAAATTAATATCCTGAGCAAAGTGGCCACCAGTTAATAACAAAATAGCGACACTCACTAACAACAGAACTAAATTAAGACACATTACGGCAATTCCGCCTACTGCCGTAATACGCGCAATCTTATTAATACCCCGGGAGGCCACGCAGGTCACCAGAATCATCCAGCCAACGGCGAGCAGTCCGACGACTTGCGTAGGCTCAAGCTCCGCGATACGCCAGTGCTGGGTCATGTCTGCGCCAAATAAGAAGGTTGAAAAAGGTACCCAGACTTTCGCGGCAGTACTGACCATCCAGATAACATAGGAGGAGAACCACATAAAGGTGCCGATAAAGGCATAGCGAGGTCCAACGCTATTATTCATCCACGAATAGATTCCGCCCTCTTCTTTCCGATAGGCGGAACCCATCTCCGCCATCATTAACGCGAAGGGAATAAAGAATAATAATGCAGAAAATACATACCATGGAATAGCACTGTATCCCATTAAATAGAAAGCCGAAGGGCTATTGGCAAATCCAAAAACTGACGTAAATATCATAAGGATGAGACCTGGCAGGCTCATCTTCTTTATTGTTTGGGTCATTCAACTATCCCTTACTCTGGCAAGCGTTTCGCAAACGCCGCTCACCGATTGGCACCGCTCTCTTTGCAGAGTTCAGCAATTAAAAATCAACACAGAATTGATACCTAAACGATATCAGATATCCAGATGTAAATTGTGGCCATTAGAGGGAAAGTGAAAAAATGTGCTACAAAGTGGCGGTTTTATCGCCACTTTGTATTGTAGAGGGATAACCCGTTATGCACGATCGACGGTAAAGGCGATAACGTCAGCCAGACTCTCAGCGCCCAGCGCCAGCATCACCAGACGGTCAACACCCAGCGCCACGCCAGAGCAATCCGGCATCCCAACCTTCAACGCTTCAAGCAGGTTGGTGTCAATAGGCTGCTGCGGCAGGCCGCGCGCGGCACGCTTACGATTATCCTGCTCGAATCGTTGCTGCTGTTCACGTGCATCAGTCAACTCATGGAAACCATTCGCTAGCTCAATACCTTTGTAATAAACCTCGAAACGCTCAGCCACGCGATGATCTTCGGTACTGATTTGTGCCAGTGACGCCTGACTGGCCGGGAAATGGTACACAAACGTTGGTTTGTCTTTGCCAATATGTGGCTCAACGCCCATTGTAAACAGCAGTTGCAGCAAGGTATCCCGGTCCTCTTCAGTATCCGCGATATTGCTGAGATCCAGCTTCGCCGCCACTTCCCGCAGTTGGGTTTTATCCGCAGACAGCGGGTCAATCTCCAGATGACGCTGGAAAGCTTGCTGGTAAGAAAGGCTTTCGGCAGGTGAACAGTCCAGCACTTGCTGCAGCAAATCATCCACTTCGTTCATCAGGCGATACATGTCGTAGTGTGGGCGATACCACTCAAGCATGGTGAACTCAGGATTATGATGACGTCCCATCTCTTCATTACGGAAGCTGCGACATAGCTGATACACCGGGCCACATCCTGCGACCAGCAGGCGCTTCATATGGTATTCCGGGCTGGTCATTAAATAGAGGTTCATCCCCTGGGAATGACCAGGGCCAACGAAACGCGTTTCGAACGGGAACAGGTGGATGTCCGTTACCGTCGCCTGACTCATGCAAGGTGTCTCAACCTCAAGCACTCCACGATCGGCAAAAAAGCGACGAATCTCCGCTATAATTGCTGCACGTTTTAACAGATTGGGGATGGACGCGCTCGGCTGCCAGGTTGCCGTTTCGCTCATGGTTGTTTCTCCGATTTCAGACAAGGGCACGAAGTCTACTCGTATCGCGCTAGCGAGACAAATTTCACGCGGGAATAATAAACACTGGCTGGCGGGTAAAAAAAGCAACATTGGGTGGTTTAGTAATTAAATTAATCAAATTCAATGATAATTCAGCCCTCTGATACGCTAAAAAAATCGAACACGTCAAATTTCCCTCACATCCCTAAGACTATACTATTGTACCTATAAAGGAGCAGTGGAAACGCGTTCATAACCTGTTTGAATCCGATTAAGCATCTGAATTCGGGCGGGGATGAAATAACAACAATCTGGAGGAATGTCGTGCAAACCTTTCAAGCCGATCTTGCCATTATAGGCGCCGGTGGCGCGGGATTGCGTGCAGCAATTGCTGCCGCACAAGCAAATCCCAACGCTAAAATCGCACTGATCTCAAAAGTGTACCCAATGCGCAGCCATACCGTTGCTGCCGAAGGCGGCTCTGCTGCTGTCGCGCAGGATCATGACAGCTTTGACTACCATTTTCACGATACGGTAGCAGGCGGAGACTGGCTGTGTGAGCAGGATGTCGTGGATTACTTTGTCCACCACTGCCCAACTGAAATGACGCAACTGGAACAATGGGGCTGCCCATGGAGCCGCCGTGAAGACGGTAGCGTCAACGTACGTCGCTTCGGCGGCATGAAAATCGAGCGTACCTGGTTTGCCGCGGATAAAACCGGCTTCCACATGCTGCATACGCTGTTCCAAACTTCTTTGCAGTTCCCGCAAATTCAGCGCTTTGATGAACACTTCGTTCTGGATATCCTGGTGGACGACGGTCATGCTCGCGGCCTGGTCGCCATGAACATGATGGAAGGCACCCTGGTACAAATCCGTGCTAACGCAGTCGTGATGGCAACGGGCGGCGCGGGTCGTGTTTACCGTTACAACACCAACGGCGGCATCGTAACCGGCGACGGTATGGGCATGGCGCTGAGCCACGGCGTTCCGCTGCGTGATATGGAATTCGTTCAGTATCACCCAACAGGTCTGCCTGGTTCCGGTATCCTGATGACTGAAGGCTGCCGTGGTGAAGGTGGTATTCTGGTCAACAAAAATGGCTACCGTTATCTGCAAGACTACGGCATGGGTCCAGAAACTCCGCTGGGCGAGCCGAAAAACAAATACATGGAACTCGGTCCGCGTGACAAAGTTTCTCAGGCTTTCTGGCACGAATGGCGTAAAGGCAACACCATCTCCACCCCACGTGGCGATGTTGTTCACCTCGACCTGCGCCATCTCGGCGAGAAAAAACTGCTCGAACGTTTACCGTTCATCTGCGAACTGGCGAAAGCCTACGTGGGTGTCGATCCGGTTAAAGAACCGATCCCGGTACGCCCGACCGCACACTACACCATGGGCGGTATCGAAACCGATCAGCACTGCGAAACCCGTATTAAAGGTCTGTTCGCGGTGGGTGAATGTTCCTCTGTTGGTCTGCACGGCGCTAACCGTCTGGGCTCTAACTCCCTGGCGGAACTGGTGGTCTTCGGTCGTATGGCCGGTGAACAAGCTGCGGAACGCGCTGCAACAGCTGGCGCTGCAAACAGTGCCGCTCTTGATGCACAGGTTGCTGGCGTTGAAAAACGTCTGAAAGATCTGGTTAACCAGGAAGGTAACGAAAACTGGTCTAAGATCCGTGACGAAATGGGTATCTCCATGGAAGAAGGTTGCGGCATCTACCGTACACCGGAACTCATGCAGAAAACCGTTGATAAGCTGGCGGAACTGCAGGAGCGCTTCAAGCGCGTACGTATCACTGATACTTCCAGCGTATTCAACACCGACCTGCTGTACACCATTGAACTGGGTCACGGCCTGAACGTTGCCGAATGTATGGCGCACTCCGCGCTGGCACGTAAAGAATCCCGCGGCGCGCACCAGCGTCTGGATGAAGGCTGCACCGAGCGTGACGACGTGAACTTCCTCAAACATACCCTCGCCTTCCGCGATGCTGACGGCACGACTCGCCTGGAATACAGCGACGTGAAAATCACCACTCTGCCACCGGCTAAACGTGTTTACGGTGGCGAAGCGGAAGCAGCCGATAAGAAGGAGAAGGCGAATGGCTGAGTTGAAAAACCTGAAAGTTGAGGTGGTGCGCTATAACCCGGAAACCGATACTGCGCCGCACAGTGCTTTCTATGAAGTTCCTTATGATGAAACCACGTCTCTGCTGGATGCGTTGGGCTACATCAAAGATAACCTGGCACCAGACCTGAGCTATCGCTGGTCCTGCCGTATGGCAATTTGCGGCTCTTGCGGCATGATGGTCAACAACGTGCCGAAACTGGCGTGCAAAACCTTCCTGCGTGATTACACCAACGGTATGAAGGTTGAAGCGCTGGGCAACTTCCCGATTGAACGCGATCTGGTCGTCGATATGACGCACTTCATCGAAAGTCTGGAAGCGATCAAGCCGTATATCATTGGTAACCCGCGTACACCGGATCAGGGTCCAAACACCCAGACTCCGGCGCAGATGGCGAAATATCATCAGTTCTCCGGTTGCATCAACTGTGGTCTGTGTTACGCCGCGTGTCCGCAGTTCGGCCTGAACCCTGAGTTCATTGGACCGGCTGCAATTACGCTGGCGCATCGCTATAACGAAGATAGCCGCGACCACGGCAAGAAGGAGCGTATGGCTCAGTTGAACAGCCCGAACGGCGTCTGGACCTGTACTTTCGTGGGCTACTGCTCCGAAGTCTGCCCGAAACACGTCGATCCGGCTGCGGCCATTCAGCAGGGTAAAGTTGAAAGTTCAAAAGACTTTCTTATCGCTACCCTGAAACCACGCTAAGGAGTGCATGATGACGACTAAACGCAAACCCTATGTGCGGCCGATGACGTCCACTTGGTGGAAAAAGCTGCCATTTTATCGCTTTTACATGCTGCGCGAAGGCACGGCAGTTCCGGCAGTCTGGTTCAGTATTGAACTGATTTTCGGCCTGTTTGCTCTGAAGCATGGTGCTGAGTCCTGGATGGGCTTTGTCGGCTTTTTGCAAAACCCGGTGGTGGTCATCCTCAACCTGGTTGTCCTGGCTGCAGCACTGCTGCATACCAAAACCTGGTTTGAGCTGGCGCCGAAAGCCGCCAACATCATCGTAAAAGACGAAAAAATGGGGCCAGAGCCGATCATCAAAGGTCTCTGGGTAGTTACTGCGGTAGTGACCGTAGTCATACTGTATGTAGCCCTGTACTGGTAAGGAGTCCGGGATGATTAATCCAAATCCAAAACGCTCTGACGAACCTGTATTCTGGGGTCTGTTTGGTGCAGGTGGTATGTGGGGCGCAATCATTGCGCCGGTAGTGGTTCTGCTGGTTGGTATTATGCTGCCGCTGGGTCTGTTCCCGGGCGATGCGCTGAGCTATGAGCGCATTATGGCATTTGCCCAGAGCTTCATCGGACGTGCGTTTCTGTTCCTGATGATCGTTCTGCCGCTGTGGTGTGGTTTACACCGTATGCACCACGCTATGCATGACCTGAAAATCCACGTGCCTGCTGGCAAATGGGTATTCTACGGCCTGGCTGCTATCCTGACCGTTGTAACAGCGATTGGCATTCTGACTATCTAATCGCAGCTGTTACCTATTGGGCCCGCCACTGGCGGGCCTTTTTATTTGTGCAATACGCCGATCAGCCAACGAGAAAACTCGCGCATCGCAGGTGTCTCCGGGCGAGATTGCAAACGCGTTATCCAGTAACTCCCCAGATCAATCTGCGTTAAAAACGGCTGTACGATACGCTCACTACTGAGTAAATGCGTGAACATTCTGACCGGGGCGATTGCCACACCAATCCCCGCCTGCGCGGCTTCCAGCATGGTGACCGACGAGTCAAACACCACCACGTTGTGCGTCGGTGACGGCGGCGCTTCTCCAGCGGCCTGCATCCACAGCGCCCATTCATCACGACGATACGATCGTAATAGCGGAAATTTCAGGATATCTGCAGGAGTCTGAATCTGAGAGGCCAGCTCGGGTGAACAAAGCGGAGACATCAGCGCGCTACATAAATATTGCGCATCAGTATCGTGCCAGGCTCCCCCTCCGTAGCGAATGGTATAATCCAGCCCCTCTGCAGCAGGATCAACACGGTTATTATGCGTGGAAAGCTGTAAATCGATATACGGATAACACCGTTTAAAATCGTGTAGAAGTGGGAAAAGGCAACCCACCGCAAAAGTGCCCACCACACCAATTTTCAGCTTTTCCTGAGCCTGGTTACCGGCAAAACGGTCTAACATCGCTGCCATACGATCGAAAGAGTCATTAAGTACAGGTAACAGACTCTCACCTTCTGTCGTGAGCATCAGGCCCCGTGAAACGCGAATAAAGAGCTGACAATTCAGCTGTTGTTCCAACGCTTTCACATGCTGGCTGATGGCAGAATGCGTCACGTTAAGCTCAATCGCTGCGCGGGTAAAGCTGAGATGCCTGGCGGCCGCTTCAAAAGCCCGCAGAGAATTAAGTGGGATATAGCTACGCGTCATCATCTAACCTGTTAGAAAAACTTATATCTGCTGCTAAATTTAACCGTTTGTCAACACAGTGCAAATCAAACACACTGATTGCGTCTGACGGGCCCGGACACCCTTTCGCTTTTTATTACGGAAATGATTTCATGATGAAAAAATCGTTATGCTGCGCACTACTGCTGACAGCCTCTTTCTCAACGTTTGCCGCCGCAAAAACAGAACAACAGATTGCCGATATCGTTAATCGCACCATCACCCCGTTGATGCAGGAGCAGGCTATTCCGGGTATGGCCGTTGCGGTTATCTACCAGGGAAAACCGTATTACTTTACCTGGGGTAAAGCTGATATCGCCAATAATCGTCCGATTACACAGAACACACTGTTCGAACTCGGTTCAGTCAGTAAGACCTTCAATGGCGTGCTGGGCGGCGATGCGATCGCCCGCGGCGAAATCAAACTCAGCGATCCGGTCACCCGGTACTGGCCGGAACTCACAGGCAAACAGTGGCAGAACATTAGTCTGCTGCACTTAGCCACCTATACGGCGGGTGGCCTGCCGCTTCAGATCCCCGACGAGGTGACGAATAAAACTGCATTGCTGCGCTTTTATCAAAACTGGCAACCCCAGTGGGCCCCGGGCGCTAAACGTCTCTATGCTAACTCCAGCATTGGTCTGTTTGGCGTACTGGCGGTGAAACCCTCTGGAATGAGCTACGAAGGGGCGATGATCAGACGCGTCCTGCAGCCATTAAAACTCACACACACCTGGATTACCGTTCCGCAGAACGAGCAACGAGATTATGCCTGGGGCTATCGCGATGGCAAGCCCGTACATGTTTCGCCAGGCCAGCTTGATGCCGAAGCGTATGGTGTGAAATCCAGCATTATGGATATGGCTCGCTGGGTTCAGGCCAATATGGACGCCAGCCACGTGCAGGAGAAAACCCTGCAGCAGGGCATCGGGCTCGCACAGTCACGTTACTGGCGCATTGGTGAGATGTACCAGGGCTTAGGCTGGGAAATGCTTAACTGGCCGGTAAAAGCAGACACTATTATCAACGGCAGCGACAGTAAAATCGCTCTGGCGGCGCTTCCGGCCGTTGAGGTAAACCCACCTGCCCCCGCAGTAAAAGCCTCCTGGGTACATAAAACAGGTTCGACTGGCGGATTTGGTAGTTATGTGGCTTTTATTCCGGAGAAAAATCTTGGCATCGTGATGCTGGCCAATAAAAGCTACCCGAATCCTGCTCGCGTCGACGCGGCATGGCGCATCCTTGAAAAACTGCAGTAACCGGCGTTGAGGTCCGATCCGTCGGGCCTCCTTTCTTCCACTTCTTTTCCTGCTGTCATCTACACTTAACAAAAATACAGCAAGGAATATCCCATGCGCATTCTGCCCGTTGTTGCTGCAGTTACGGCTGCATTTCTGGTTGTTGCCTGCAGTTCTCCTACACCGCCGAAAGGCGTTACCGTGGTGAATAACTTTGATGCCAAACGCTATCTGGGCACCTGGTATGAAATTGCGCGTTTCGACCATCGATTCGAACGTGGGCTGGAAAAAGTGACCGCAACCTACAGCCTGCGCGATGATGGTGGGCTCAACGTCATCAACAAAGGCTATAACCCGGACAGGGAAATGTGGCAAAAAACGGAAGGCAAAGCCTATTTCACCGGCGATCCTGGCCGGGCTGCTCTTAAGGTCTCGTTCTTTGGCCCTTTCTATGGTGGGTATAACGTGATTGCTCTCGATAGGGAATATCGTCATGCGCTGGTCTGCGGCCCGGATCGCGACTATCTGTGGATCCTCTCTCGCACCCCAACGATTTCAGATGAGATGAAACAGCAGATGCTGGCAGTCGCGACCCGGGAGGGATTTGAAGTGAATAAGTTGATTTGGGTAAAACAACCCGGCGCTTAGTGGGTGCTGAGCTTCAGGCCAATAATGCCGGCAACAATCAACCCCAGGCTGAGCAGACGTGCCGGACTGGCTGATTCACCCAGTAGCAGAATGCCGGTAATGGCCGCCCCTACCGCGCCAATCCCGGTCCAGACGGCATAAGCCGTACCAACCGGTAGCGTTCTCATCGCCCAGGAAAGCATAGCGATACTGACGATCATCGCCGCAATGGTGATAATACTTGGCGTTAAACGGGTAAAACCGTGGGTATATTTCAGACCAATAGCCCAGACAACTTCAAGCAGGCCCGCGATAAGTAAAACGATCCAGGACATGACTGGCTCCAGTACACAATGGGGCCGTCCCCGGGTGAAAGATGCGTTTGCAGGTCGTCCTGCAAAGCGGATGTATGAAATGGCATTTTTGCCCGGGAGAAAATGAATTTCAACCTTTTTATTCATTGCTTACTTAAAGCAAGAATTAAGCCCAATTAGAGGCGTAGTTCCCGCATTTGGCTCACATTGGACTTCTCTATGATGAAGAGCTTTCTGAACTCAGAAAGCCATTTGATCCTCTTCTGAATGCGAAAGGTTTATGCTTAAAATTTTAGTGATTGACCGGTGCCACTTCACCCGCACAGGGATAGAGGCCTTGCTTAATCATTCTGGTATGTTCAACTCTTCATTTCTGGTGTCAGGGATTAATAATCTGATGTTGGCTAAAGAGCATATTTTGCAGTGGAAGCCACATCTGGTAATCGCAGATTTATGTAGTTTTCTCAGCGATATTCACTCCAGCCCCCCCATCGCACCATTTTTTATGAGCTGCGGCGCCATCCCGCTGATTTTACTACAATCAGGCGACCGATCGCATAACCCAATCGATCCCCCTCACTCTGCCGTTCACTCGACATTGTCCAAACACATCGCGTTGCATGATCTTTCGCGCACGATCCAGAATGCACTACAGATCCGCCCCGTATTGGATACACCTAAAAATGCCACACCGCTGCTTACACCACAGGAAGAGAAGGTACTGTCGTTGTGGATGGATGGCGTTGATAACAATGCAATAGCCGCCGCGCTCTGCATTCATGGTAAGACGGTATACACCTATAAGCGAAATATCCGTATGAAGCTGCACCTGGGGAACCGCTTTTCACCGTTTCTCTCTCTACCTGAGAAGATGAATTAACGGTACGACGGTGCGTCGTACCGTTCATAGCTATTGCTGAGCCTTTGTCGCTGCACCAGAAATGGCACTACCGCCCTCAGAAATATCCTGACCTACGCCTCGCGTCGTATTACACGCCGTTAATACGGAAGAAAGTACCAACACAGAAAAGATCGCAGCAATTGTCTTCTTAACCATAACGTCTTCCTTTTTTTGGTAATGACTCCAACTTATTGATAGTGTTTTATGTTCAGATAATGCCCGATGACTTTGTCATGCAGCTCCACCGATT
>NZ_JAOWIG010000084.1:0-7927 GCF_030332245.1 Citrobacter sp. Cy070 | reverse complement strand
ACAGCTGATAGAAACAGAAGCCACTGGAGCACCTCAAAAACACCATCATACACTAAATCAGTAAGTTGGCAGCATCACCTCAATTTCCGGATCCACTTTTTAATTTCTTTGTCACAATAAATCAATATTCTTTCTTTAATCTTAAGTGCTTTAATATGTAATACCGTCATCAACTTATCTAATTCATTTTGAGAACGAGTGGAAAATTGCACTTGAAAAATAATATTATCATCTTTTACATTTGAGACTATCTCAATGACAATATCATCTAACAAAGATGTATAAAATGGGTGCGCAAACATAACCATATTATTTTCATTTGAATAATATTTATTACTTTTTATTGGGGCACAAGCTCGGCATTGTGGCACAAGATTGTTTGGGAATATTGAATACTCCGCGAGTAAATCTTTTGGTATAAAATGATCTAGCGTATCTGGAATCGTGGGATTACCACAATATGGGCAGGACGTTAAAGCATGTTCACGTCGTTTTAACATTAAAATTTTTTTTAACTTTGATGTAGGATGGTTGTATAAATCAATAAAATCGTTTTTTAATTTCTCATTTTTCTTAATTGAAAAAATACTCAAAGGAAGATTAGATTCCTTATCATCAATAAAATATGAATAATTTTTATATTTCCCGAGTATATCATTGGTCAAATTATGTAAAGACGTTTTTTTTGCTTTTTTACAAGACAAAGCTAAATCTAGCCATTTTTTTTCATCTTTAGTTAGTAAAGAACTTACAGTCTTCATTTAGATCCCCTTACTTTAGTCTTCTTTTATCTCGGAAATTTTTGAGGCTAAATAAACTAACCCTTCATCACCCATCTTAACCGACAAATTATTCAAATTTTCACTTAAACTTAATCTTTCATCCATAATATTATCCAGTTCATGTTGATAGGGTTTTTTGATAGAATAATCGTCAAATATCTCACCAATTATTTCCTCTAAAGATTCTCCGTAGGTTTCAATGTTTGGTTTATCAATCATTGTGCCATACGTTGCTTCCTTTAGTACATTAACACATTTACTTTGAACCTCTCTTGCAATTATCGATGAGTGTGTAGCTATTATTGCATACGAATTTCTCTGCTTAAGAACATTTTTTAACATTTCAATCAAACCAATCTCCAATGCAGGGTGCAAATAAAGCTCAGGCTCATCAATAATGATTAATGTCTCATCTTGAATCTCCGAAACAATAGATGGGATCATATAAGAATATATTTGCTGCCCAGAACTAAGTTTAATTTCTTTATTATTATTTAAAAACACAACTCCTGCTTCATAATTTATTTCCTCATCTTCATCATTGAACTCTATTTTTTCACCTTTCATTGTCACATCTATATGTTTACCTTTTATCGTTGTGAATCTTATGCTATCAAAATTCATCGACAAAGAGAGGGTTGAAAAAATGGTTTTAACTTTTCCTACATCGCCTTCTGCCCACCATGCGATATCTCTATCATACGTTATGGCATTAGAAATACATTTTGCAGAAAATGAAAAAGGTCTGTTCCGATCAAAATACCCCTCTGCGTTTCTAAATCCTATATAGGTATAATCATCAATTGAAAGAGGATTATCACTCATATTTATAGTGTCCTCCACACCATATTTAACTGATAATAACTCAGACAACTCTCTATTTGTGTAAAAGTTCTCAAAAGGAGAATATGACACAACAATTAACTTATTAAATAGTGGCTTAGACTTTGCCGCTTTTAATCCAGTAATAACATCACAAACCTCCTTAAGTATGTGCGTCTTACCTAATCCATTCTTTCCAATAACAAGATTTATATCTTGAGGAATTTCGAGGCGTTTATCGAATGAAAATAGCAAAGGTTCAAATGAATCACCAAGATCATCAAGGGAAATACTAATTACCCCATCAATTTCATAACTACCAATAGCTATTTTTGTGCCATTTTTAATAATAGATTTACTACTTGAGTTATCTCTATAAAAACGACTCTCAAATCCATACCACTTCTTATAGTCATCTAGATTATCTTTAAAATAGCTAACATCGCATAATATTTTTAAGAAATCTAATGCTTGTTTCTCCTCAAATAAACTAGAAACAGCTTTATAATATTCAATATTATTAGGCATTGACACTAACTTATCTGTTCGAAAGAGCCTTGATACATCAAAAATAATTCTTCTTTTAACTGGTCTCCCATTAGTTTCGAAAAACTCCCTCATATTACGCATATCCGGAGATAATACCATTATATCTCCTATTTTTTTCGCTATATTCTTTGATTTAACATAATAAACCTGAAAGTTAATTATTAACCCACCATTACTTTTTTCTTTTCTTTGAGGATATCCTAAATTATCCGGGAGAAGATGAAGCCCAATAAACTCCTCAAATCCGTACCAATTTGAAAAATATATTTTCATTAATTATCCTTAACAACTTTATCATACAAAAAACAACCTCAAAAAGACTATATTTTTGGGATAATCCCTCTCTTAACTAATTCTCTTTTTGCAATAGTTTTGAGCCAATTCCCCAAACTCATCCCTTCTGCTTTTGCAGCAGCCTCAAACTGCGCCTTTAGCTCCGGTGTAATGCGAATCTGGAAAGTCGGTGCTTTTCCGGATTTGGACTGATTTGGGTCGCGTTTAGCCGTTGACATGTACGTACCTATAAGCGCAAGATATCACCAATCAGGTACGTACCTTTACACCTGACGACCTGACTTATAAACGCCCTCGCCCGGTATTCGCAGTACCCGACGAGAGCTAACCTCACCAACTATCAAGGAGTTGATTATGGCTGATTCGCATTCTACCCCAGACAGCGACCAATCTGGAACCGAGCGTTCGGTAATTGTGGGATATCGCCCGAATGTTTTCGACAAATCCACCCCCAAAATTATTCTTTCCGGCAAGTGGCTACGTGAAGCGGGGTTTGATACCGGGCAACAGATTAGCGTAAAAGTGATGAATGGCTGTATCGTCCTGATGGTCTATGGCGAGCAGGAGCAACGATTGCAGGATGAGCTGAAAGAGGCAAATCAGAAGCTGAACAGAATTGAGAGCACGCTGGCAACTCTCCAGTGAATTACGTCTGAACCTGTAAGCGTTAATTACAGGTTAGCCAGATGCCGGATGGCGCTAACGCTTATCCGGCCTACGAACTGCACATAGCAAAAAATAACGTTGCGGCCTTTCATTTTCAGTTGTTCGGTTTTACCGAACAACTGCCATAACCATCCTATTTAATACGTAAAAAAGCCGCCGATCGGTTAATCAGCGGCTTTTCCATTACCAGCAACTACATCAGAAGTTATATTTCACGCCGAGCATACCGCGGGTATCGCTGTAGCCTTTGTCGCCGATCTGTTGGGCCACGTTGCTCCACACGTTGAGGCGCGGAGTGATTTGCCCTTCTACGCCGACTTTCAGCTCGCCGATATTTTTGGTGCCGCGCATGTCGTTGCTCACATCATCCATCTTCACGCGGGTCGTCTGCGTATTGTGGATCCAGTTGGCTTCGACAAACGGCTGGAACTCACGAGATTTACCGTCGTCGATGGCGTTGTGACCGTTGATAAAGGCTTTCACCCCCAGACGGGTCATCAGGTTACCATCGGTGTTGTCTTTCACGCGGGTACCGTTCGCTTCGCGGTGGCTGTCGGCCTGCACGTCCATCCATACCACCTGCGCTTTCGGTTGCAGCCAGTAGCTGTTGCGCTCGTTTTCACCCAGTTTGAAGCTGTAACCCGCTTCGACCGAAGCGGTTATCCCGCTGGATTTATATTTCTCTGTCGCCTGCTCCTGGCCCATCACTTTGTTATCAAACCAGTTATACAGCATCCAGGTGTCTACGTAAGTGCCGGTCTTGTCGGCGTCATTGGCATACCATGTGCCATACAGCCCCACGCTGTAACCGGTAACCTGACCACGTGAATGGTAGCCGGTCAGGCTGGACTGCGTGCGGTTCTGGCTGTTGGCATAACCTGCCATTGCGCCGAGATGCCAACGGTCGAGGCCGTCGCTACTCCACTGCGCCAGATCGCCGCCTAGCTGCATCACATAGCTGTTGCTTTGGGTTTTCAACTGCCCGCTACCGTCTTTGAAGCGGGTATGCGCCCCGACGTTACGCATCCACATACTGGTGACTTTTTTCTCGCCCGTCAGCATGTCGATGTACTGCGTTTCGCCCAGACGATCGTGCAGTCGGGTCATAAACAGCGTGTTAGCGGCGTAGTTGTTCGCCAGATAACTACCTGCTTCCGGGCGGTATTGCTGCTCGGTGACCGGAGGTGCGACAGGTATTTCCGGCTCAGGGATTATCGGATCTACCGGGTCTGGGTCAACAGGATCAGGGTCATGCGGATCGACCGGGTCCGGGTCTTCCGGATCCGGCGGAGCAGGAATAAAGCTGGTCAGATACCAGTTGCTGCCCTTTTGCACCACGTTATAGTCGTACGCACCGGCAACAATACGGCCCGCTTTCTCAAAAGTGCCGTCAGAATTACCGGCCACTTCGATAATCTCAATACCTTCAACAGTTTGTGCCCCGGTTCCGCCAATATTATTCACCGCCACAAACGCGTTACCGGCGGTATTGCCGAGCACTTTCAGCTTGTCGGTTTCGGAGGCATCGTCATTCAGGACGGTATTGAAAACCAGTTTGCCGCCGTTGCCGGTGAAATCTTCATTAATGGTAAGCGTCTGCCACGGTTCGCCGTCAATATGCCCAAAGTTCACGACGGACCCGCCGTTCAGCGTCAGATCAGTGAGCGTTGAGCTGTTGGTCATATTCCAGGTCGCATCGCTCATTTGCAGCGAGATAACGCCCGTTCCGGCCGTGACGCTGGTGATGTATGACGCCCCACTCCACAACGAGTTGTCGGTCATGTTGAGTTTAATCGCACTGTTTTGCTGCGGCAGGCTACTGTTCGCGGCAGTCGCGCCGGCGGCGTGAAGATCGCCGTCGATGAGGAAACGCCCGCCAGCGGAGCCATCGACGATACCGCCCGTTTCTGTGCTGATGGCGTAGCTTTCATTGCTGTGATTGCCTGCCATGGTAATGGCAGCGCCGCCCGCCAGGTTTATCGCACCGCGTGAAGCCGCATACAGGCCGCGTGGCGCTTTGCTGTATGACGCCGCTTTGGCCGAATTGTTTACGTTGATCGTCGCGTTTTCGCCGAGATTCACCGTCGCATTGGTGGAATAAACCGCATGTGCGCTGACGCCGTTGACCGTAATCGTCGCATTGTTGCCCAGTTCCGTTTTGGAAGATGAGGCGGCATAGATCCCTGTTGAGGAAGCACCCGACGTCTCGATAGTGGCACCATCACCAAGGCGGATCGTGGAGCCGCTCTGCCCGGTGCGAAGACCTTCTGAACTGTCACCTATCGTCACAATGTGTGCCCGGTCGCCGACGACAATCGTATTTTTGGCCTGCGTTTCGTCTCTCATCGCGTTTGCAGTGATACCGCGCCCCTGATAACCGGTGGTTTGAATATACAGATCGTCGCCAACGTAAATGTTGGCCGAACCTTTCCAACCCTGCCCCTGATTATAGGCGCTGTAACCGGCGTTTATACCGTCGCCATCCTGACCGTCCACATAAATGCTGGTGCGATCTCCGGTGATGATAAAGACCGGGTTATCCGGTGAATTGACCCCGTGTGTGCGGATACCATCAACATCCTTACCATTATTAGCGGCATTCTTCGACTGTGTGCGGATCGTCAGGTCGTCACCGAAAATAACGCCCGGGCTACCCGTCGCGCTGTTCTGAATAACGGTAATGGTGTGTTCGAAGGCTTCTGCTCCTGGCCCATTCAGCGTTAATCCATGGCCAAAAACAGGAATGGTGCCGGCACTCCACTGATAAACATAATTTGGCGTAGCGCTGGTTTTAGCGAAACTGGCATTCGCCTGTGCAGGAAATAAAGCCTGCAACTCTGGCGAAAGACTGTTCACCAGTCCACTGGAAGGCAAACTGTCAATATCAATCCAGGCCGCGTGGGTTGAAAATACCATTGACGTTAGCGCGGTTGATACCGCTATAGCAATGCGTGAGTAATGCTTAGGTTTTTTCATAATAGCCTCCTGCTTTCGGGCGTAGGGCGTCCACCACATCGCGATGATGTGGAAATAATAAAAATGAGAATCAGCTATAAAATGTTAGAGAGTATTTTATGAATACTTAGGCCTAACTTATCTTCAAGTCGAAGTTTGTAGACATATATTCTCTTAACATCAATATTATCTATTCGGGTAATTTGCTGAATACTTATCCCTGAAATAAATCGCTTGAGTAATATCATTTCCGTATAATTCAATGAACGCCCACGTTTGCTGTTGGCGAGATGCCCCCGGAATAAGCGACGTATTTTCTGATGCTGAACTTCATCACTATCACTGGAATAAATAATCCCTTGAATTTTATTGCTTTTCGATAACCAGTAATTGGCTAACGGCGTCAGGATCCGATCCGCTATCAATACAATATGCATACCACTCTGCGTCAGGCGATCCACCCATTGCGGATCGGTGAACAGACGCAAATTCGGGAATGAAAAATCGATAAAAATAAATCCATGGGATAAATGATTGTGATTATTAAGTAAAAGCTTTTCAATAATGCCTTTTTTCAAATAATCATTACCCTCTGGCCAGACAGCAAAAGCGGCACGGTGGCAGTATTGTGCGCGTACGGCAGCATCCGGAAATAATTCACAGGATAATTCACAGCTTATGCAACGAACACTCTGTAGCGGCTTTCTCTTCATCTACTATGCCCCTGTTATTTTCCATAAATATTTCATCGGTAAATAAATGTGTCAATCCGACAGGTGGTGAAATCCGTTTTCGCTAATAACAGTCGAGTGGTAAAAATGTTATAAAATCCTATAGAAAAATAATCTCCAACTGTAAATGTCGTTATGTTGATAAGTATTACGGAGCTTTATCTCAGATTAAAAGCCCATATATTAGGAGTTTTATACACAAATCCAGACATCACGGTAAACGTAAATACAGCACTATTTGCTAAAACAAAACCTTGCGAAATGATTTTAGTAAATCACAAAATTCCTAAAAACCAGAAACCTTTGTGATGTTGTGGGATAAATATAATAGCTAATCAGATAAACCTGTAATTAATTCTCATTATTTAACCTTAGTTAATTATCACCTAAGATGTATACACTATAAGTCATTGTATTAAAATGATTTAATTTTTAATAGTAAAACTCTTATCTTTAATCAAGTACAAAGGTAGAGGCGTCTTATCCATTTCGATGTAATATTAAATGGGTATGTTGATGCAACATATGAGACGTTTCGTTACTGAGGGCCGGGCATTGTACCTTATGGAAGGTGCGAACAAGTCCCTGATATGAGATCATGTTTGTCATCTGGAGCCATGGAACAGGGTTCATCATGAGTCATCAACTTACCTTCGCCGACAGTGAATTCAGCAGTAAGCGCCGTCAGACCAGAAAAGAGATTTTCTTGTCCCGCATGGAGCAGATTCTGCCATGGCAAAACATGGTGGAAGTCATCGAGCCGTTTTACCCCAAGGCTGGTAATGGCCGGCGACCTTATCCGCTGGAAACCATGCTACGCATTCACTGCATGCAGCATTGGTACAACCTGAGCGATGGCGCGATGGAAGATGCTCTGTACGAAATCGCCTCCATGCGTCTGTTTGCCCGGTTATCCCTGGATAGCGCCTTGCCGGACCGCACCACCATCATGAATTTCCGCCACCTGCTGGAGCAGCATCAACTGGCCCGCCAATTGTTCAAGACCATCAATCGCTGGCTGGCCGAAGCAGGCGTCATGATGACTCAAGGCACCTTGGTCGATGCCACCATCATTGAGGCACCCAGCTCGACCAAGAACAAAGAGCAGCAACGCGATCCGGAGATGCA
>NZ_JAOWIG010000083.1:0-9643 GCF_030332245.1 Citrobacter sp. Cy070 | reverse complement strand
GGCTTTGTTGAATAAATCAGATTTCGGGTAAGTCTCCCCCGTAGCGGGTTGTGTTTTCAGGCAATACGCACGCTTTCAGGCATACCTGCTTTCGTCATTTTGTTCAGCGCTCGTACCAGGGCCATAGCCTCCGCAACCTGACCATCGTAGTCACGCAGCGTCAGTGAACCCCCGAACAGCTGTTTTACCCGGTACATCGCCGTTTCCGCTATCGAGCGACGGTTGTAATCTGTTGTCCATTTCCACCGCGCATTACTCCCGGTCATTCGCTGATTAGCCACTGCACGGTTACGGTCTGCATATTCACCGGGCCAGTAACCCGCACCTTTTCGGGGAGGGATAAGCGCGCTGATTTTCTTACGCCGCAGTTCATCGTGACATAGCCGGGTATCGTAAGCGCCATCGGCGGCGGCTGACCTGATTTTCCGGTGGGTTTGCCGGATTAACCCGGGGAAGGCCTCTGAGTCCGTAACGTTGTTCAGCGACAGGTCAGCGCAGATGATTTCATGTGTTTTACTGTCAACGGCGAGATGCAGCTTACGCCAGATACGGCGGCGTTCCTGGCCATGCTTTTTGACTTTCCACTCGCCTTCACCGAAGACCTTCAGCCCGGTGGAATCAATTACCAGGTGTGCGATTTCACCCCGGGTGGGCGTTTTGAAACTGACATTAACCGACTTTGCCCGCCTGCTGACACAGCTGTAATCCGGGCAGCGTAGCGGAACGTTCATCAGAGAAAAAATGGAATCAATAAAGCCCTGCGCAGCCCGCAGGGTCAGCCTGAATACGCGTTTAATGACCAGCACAGTAGTGATGGCAAGGTCAGAATAGCGCTGAGGTCTGCCTCGTGAAGAAGGTGTTGCTGACTCATACCAGGCCTGAATAGCTTCATCATCCAGCCAGAAAGTTATGGAGCCACGGTTGATGAGGGCTTTATTGTAGGTGGGCCAGTTGGTGATTTTGAACTTTTGCTTTGCCACGGAACGGTCTGCGTTGTCGGGAAGATACGTGATCTGATCCTTCAACTCAGCAAAAGTTCGATTTATTCAACAAAGCCAAGTAATTATCGAAGGTACTGTAGGCCGTGAGCCTGAAATCCGACAACACCCTACCCACGGCATCTACGCAAAGATTTATGTAACAACATCTGAGTCCTCAATGGAGGATAAATCTGGTCTGGAGAAAATTACGGAAGAACACTATCAGATCATTTTGCTTGGTCAATTTGCTGATGTGGCCCGCAATCATCTTCATGTCGGGACAGGAGTGTACCTGGAGGCCCAATTGCGTACCCGCCTAATCAAGGAGGATGGTAAAGAACGCTTCTTTATGGACGTACTTGTCAACCCCGTGAAGGGGCATGTTCTTCGCAAAGTCAATGTAGGCGGTAATAAACTGGTGAGTCGTCACCTCCAGCAGAACCGTGGGCAGGATCACCGGCAGAATACCAGTTATAGCCGCAGGCCACAAAACACGAACGCGAGGCCAGCAACACCACGCAACTCGCCCCCAACAATGGAAAATTATTATTTGGGAAATCAGGATGAAGTTCCAGGAAGCACTGGTGCTTATGGAACTGAGATAGCCTTTTAATGATTAGCAGCATATCTGTTTTAATTTGTATCATAACTAATGGGGAATTATTGCCGTGAATGAATTCAATAACGCACTCCAGACGATACTGGAAAATGGGTCTATGTCATATGGCCAGGCTGCTATTTATGCCGGTGGTGCAATTTGCGTTGCGGCCCTTTTTTCGGCGATACTCAGAAGTGGACTACTGGTAATTTTGGGAATTGTCTCAGGCTTTTATCTGTTCAGTCTCAACACTCCAGACAGTACACTGGCGTATACTGCTGCTGCCTCAGACCGTCTCATCGAGCAGGTTAAAGCTGTCGGTGGATGCGCCACTAGACACATTGAGGATGCGCAAACTCTGGGTATCATCATAAAAAATGGCGATGTTATCGAGATAGCAAAGCAGTGCGGTATTATAAAATAATAACCGTAGCATATTATGATTGATGAATGCCTGAATGGTAATCTGCTCGCGGATTACCATTATTTTTTGAGATGTCTTATAGAACTTATCTAAAATTACATACGACTGTCATGACAGTATAAGGTCTTTATGAAAAACGTCGTCAAAACTTTACTACCCTCAGTGAACACTGGTGATCAAGACGAAAGCGTAAAATCGGATACGCTGACTGGCACTACTAAACCCTGCGACCACGGACTGGTTCATAATCATCTTTTAGGGCAGGAGGCCTGTTACTATGCCAAACACTAACGACTCGCTGACAGGACTCAACGTCGAGCTCGTTGGTGCATCGAAACAAGAGTTTACTCTCCTCACTGAAAACCATCTGATGCGCCGCATCATAGTGGCTTTATCTGAGTTAATGCGTAACGCGGAAGGCGTGATGATTGATTCTCATGTTTACCCATGGGATCAAGTTCTCCCTGCTGCGATGGACATTCCATCATCCAACGCTTCTGATGAAGAGATACAGAACTGGATGATCAGTGCCTGTAAGGAGTGGCAGTGCGAATACAATCGCCGGGTTCAGTCGTTTACCGCATCAGAAGTAAAAAGCAAAAGCGACACCGAGAACGATAACCTATTCCTGCTGAATATCACCAACCTAGCCCATATGCTGATTGACCGGTTACTGCCGTTTGTCAGTATCGAGGAGATTAATCATGAGGATCCAGATTTACTCCCCCAAGTTATTGATATCGTGAATTATATGGTTGGTGTTATAAATGGTACAACCAGCACACAACAAGTCAGACAAGAATTGTTTACTGCCGGTGCTGATGACGCAGTATTTGCACTCAAACTAAAGCACAAAGAGCTAACCAGCCGGGGTGAAGATGCTGGATGGCTTGAAGAGGCAATGAAGATAATCGAAGAAAACAAACGCCAATCCATCGACTTTATGCAGCGCAGCTAATCGTTCCCATAATAAAAGGGTAATGCTATGAGTAAACATCTGTACTGTATTAAGGGTGTTTTAAAACCCAGGAAATTTTCTGTAAGTCTGATAAGAAATAAACTTAGCTCATTTGGTTTAAGGGGAAGTACTCTTCGTAGCGAAACCGCTCGCATTCTTGCCGGGCCAATAGATGGTATTAAGGGTACGTATCCCTTCGGCTGGTCAGAAGAACATTTTGACCGCAGGATGAAACGCATATTCATTCGCGCCGGTAATGCTTCCAGACTTTCTGATAATCGTCCATTTGCATTAAAACGACGCAGCGCTTTAACTATCAGTAAAAAGTATCTTTCTGTGTAACCACCAGCAGACGAGTTTTACTCGTCTGCCTGGCCCCATGCCTCTAATCTTCGCACCCGAAATGAAGTTGCCTGGAGTTCTCCTGATGAAGTTAACTCAAATGAAACTGTAAGATCGTTTTTGTTCCGGTACTTCCATACATAGCCATTTTGCTGCAATGTTTTGAGTGACTTACGTAGGTTGGGCTCAGCTACATCCTGGCTGTCTGGAACAGAGTTAATAAACCCCAGCAACCTGGTGAATGGCACTATCGCAGTGCCTTTTTCTTTGCACAAAAGAAGAAGTACCAACGCATCCTTCTGAATACGGGAAAAGCGCTCCAGGCGATGTTCAGTACCATCTCCCTGCATATTGGCATTGTTCATAATCAACCTAATCATATGGGATATGATTAAGGTTAAAAAACACCCCCCGTTTTGTCACCCTTTTTTTTTCTTACTCACCACTTAAAGCAGTAAGCTCAGTTCGATAAATCTGAATTAAATAAGGCGAGGTTATATGAAAACGAAATTATTGCTGGCGCTAATTGCGGGATCGACTTTCTGCATCAATATTGCTGAAGCCAATATTCCTCTTAGAGCAGATGGAAGTCCGGCAGCGGGGCAGACACCAACTCAGTTCATTCAGCTTAAAAATGAATGTCCTGAATGCGTCATGGTCGCAACTGATGTAGTAAAGATGCGTAGCGATAGCTGTAAACAGCAGGCATCCATCGATTCTACAATCCTACAGGATCCTGTTTACGCATATCTCAACAGTATCCGTCTGGTAGTTGCCGGGAATGGTGGTTATGCAAGTCCAATCTATACATCCGCCCGTCAGGTCGTAGCGTCAAACATCAATTGCAGTGATGCAAACGACTGGGTAGCGAGAAGTAAAACGGTAATGGATAACACCTTCAAAACGCCGTAAACAATCCCTGAATATTTCGTTGCAGTAATGCTATCCCGTAGTATGACGTTAAAGGCGGAGCTTTGAATCGGGAAAAAATAACTACTGCACTTAGAGGTATTTATATGGGTCGTCACTTTACTGGTCTGATTGATAGTTCGCAGCAAAATTTTACAATGCCAATCCGTCCGTATGGACGGAGCCGCATGGCTGCAAAATTAAAAGGAATCTCCCGATTGAAAAAATCTGAAAAGCATGACGATGAATATCCTGATGAACTCTGGAAATTTATGAGTCCTTCAGAGAAAGCTAAATTTCTGGTCGCGGATGTATTTTCACGCAGTAGTAAAGACTCTTCCGCCATTCAACCGGGAGAACATAAGCAAAAGGAGCATGATAATGAGCACTGATAATTTACTAGCAGAACTCACTTCAAAAACAGGCCTGACAGAAACGGAACTTAATCGGCAGGCATTGATTATCGGTTTGATGGCATTGTGCCACCCGGATGCTATTGCCGGTGATTTGGTGAGCGCGGCACTTACGGGGTCATACTCAGATAGTACTGATAAACTACTTACCCGTGGTGATAACGCATCAGACAGTGTGTTGATGTCCATGCGTATCTTACTTCACCGGTTGAGTAAGTATGAAGGGTCTGATGGCAAAGTAGGTCAGATCAATAAAATGATGCACCGACTCGGCTACTTTAAGGCATCCGATGTGTTACGCGAGGCTCAATAAAGAGGCTCAATTTATGTTCACCATGACGAATTTCGCGTCCAATATTCTTGACATGGTTTTTCTATCAGAAATGGAAGGGGAACTCATTTATATAAAAGCGCTTAGCGGCGTTACTGGTTACGTTCCTCAGATCCATCTTTTCCGCCTCCAGCTTATCGCATTTGATATAGGTTGGTACTACGAGTACAGATTGAATTCAGGCAACCTCATTATAAAGGAAATTGTTGAGGCCATCACATCTCTTGGATGTGCTTTAAATGAATACCAATGGCAGTTCGCGTTTGAATTAGGTTATCGCCGTCACCACAAATAAACTTCATTTTTTCATAATTTGCTATTCGTCACTTGATTGACCGGGGGTACGATTAATTTAACACGGATAATTATGGGAGACAGTAAAATGACAGACGCATCTACAATAGACGCAGTTCAACCAAAGGCAAGACGCTTATCATTTAAAGAGCTTCCAGGGTTTGATATTTCTGCTGAAGCACTTCTCAAAATTATCGAAATGCCGTGTATGGTTATTCGCCGGTCTCCTGCAATGAAAGTACTGGAGATGATCACGCTGCGGTTACGTGGGGATTGTCTTTCTGCCCTTGGCATTGACTTAAACTCTGCCCAAATTACCAGTAAAGGGACGGTATCGGGGGGCAATGGTGATATGGACGTATCAGTACCTGCAACACAACTCTTTTCTTTAATCCGCAACATGCGCGGCGAAGATGAAATTAACGTCCGCTTCCATGCGGCAAAAAACCATCTTGTCATTCGCACCGACAAAAACTCCTATAACATCCCGGTTTGCTTAGACCATATACCCGAAATTCAGGCTAAGACGCTGGAACATAATTACAGCGTTTACTTTCCAACGCAGATGCTGAGTCAGATTATCAAGCGTGTCAGCCACGCTGCGGCTCAGAACGATGTCCGCTTTTATATGAATGGGGTCTACCTCGGTATCGATAATGGCCAATTTATTGCTGTAGCCACTGATGGACATCGTATGGCCGTCAGTTCTCATGATATCGACTTCAGCGATGACGTGGGCGATGAGATTCAATCTCCGACAGCTCCTACCTCTATCAGTAACACGAATGCAGGTGTGATTTTACCCAACGGGGTTTTCCCCGTGCTCCATAAAATCCTGAGCGGTAGCCAGGGTCAATTCAAAATTGACTACAGCAACCGTAACCTGACATTTACGCTCGGAAGCCATACAGTCATTTCAAATCTTGTCGATGGCCGTTACCCGGACTGGAAGCGCGTGGCCAGCACGGTAGCCAAAAATACTGAACTGTTTAAGGTTGATCCTTCTGAACTCACCACCGCACTAAAACGCGCAACCCCATTGCTTAAAGAGGGCTCGCCAAACAACACCAGTGTTTGTGTGATGTCATTCAAAGACAACGCCCTACAGCTTAAGTCGCCCGGCTCAAATGCAATCAGTTGCAAAGAGGTGATGGACATTGCGAAAGAGGCAGGCGAGCCCGAAACAATTGTTGATATCGGTATGAATGCCGATTACCTCCTGGAATCACTGGCAAGCCTGGGGGCGTGTTCGGAAGAAGGAGAAGCCGCACAGATTGCTTTGCGTGATACAACGACCGGCATATTGATTTCAGTAAACAAAAACAATTACGACATCATCATGCCTGTCCGTGTCTGACAAAACGCTCTCGTTTTGTCGGCCTTTTCGAAATAGCCAATTTCATGGGCGTGATAACGTTAAAACAAGCTTCCTGACGGGATGGCTATATGCCATCTCGCTCCCATTGGTCGCGATCACTGCGTCCTAATATTCTGGAGCCAGAATGAAATGAAAAGCGTTCTGAAGTGGGTAGGAGCCAAACACAACATTATGGCAAGTCTTAAGCATGTACTACCGAAAGGTGGTCGGCTTATTGAGCCCTTTGGCGGTTCAGGCGCTGTAATGATGAATACGAATTACCCAGAATACATTTTGGCCGATATTAATAGCGACCTGATCGATACATACCAGAGTATTTTTAAGTCGCCTGAAAAGGTACTTTCTGAGCTTAAACGCCTTTACTGTCTCGGGCGTTCTGAGGACGCCTATTATGAGCTGCGAAGCCAGTTCAATAATCATGATAGTGCAAGTGACACTCAAGCTGCTCTGTTTATCTATCTGAATAGGTTTGGCCATCGCGGACTATGCCGATACAACCGGAAAGGCATCTTTAACGTCCCCTGGGGTTATTACGCCAACCCCTATCTCCCAGAGACAGAGTTATACGCAATGGCTGAGAAAATGTCCTCAGCAACTTTACTTTGCGCCAGCTTCCAGACCACGCTATCAATGGCCCGCCCGGGTGATGTGGTGTATTGCGACCCACCATATGTTAATCCCGGCAGATTCACGGCTTACCATGCCAGCGGTTTTACACCCGCTATGCAGATTGAGCTTACCAAACTGCTCCAGTTGCTGCCTGAACGCGGGGTTCATGTCATCGCATCATGCCACGATGCGCCTGATATTCGTGAGCTTTATCAAGCCTTCGCTATTCATGGTGTGACTGCCCGGAGAAGCATATTTAAAGGCAGCGGGGATGGGAAAAAAGCTTCAGAAATCTTCGCGGTCAAATTAGCGGATAACTCGAAAAAGGGAGCTGCGGCATGAAACGCTTCCATTGTTCTGAAAAGCTGCATAACCCAGAGACTGAGAAATTTTGTCAGGATATCGCCGAACAATATCGGACAGCACCTGATATTGCCGTGGCGCAGTTTAAACAAGTGCTGAGCTCTAAGCCTCTAACTTACTGGGAGTGTGTCGTGATCCGCGAGCGTGTCTCTGACCTTATTAAAATTAATCAAGCAACAGCTGAGGGCCACGATGAGCCAATTTAAACCCAAAAGCCTTGTAGTCTACCGCATCCAAAAAGCTCTGGAATTAGACAAGCTGGATGAACAGTTAAGTGAGTTGAAATACACTCCCTGCGGGCCTAATGATATGGCACGGTCAGGATGGATCCCGCCATTGGGTGAAGATGTCGAGCTGTTAAAGCATGAGTCGAATAATCTCATTCTTCTGACTGTTAAGCACGAATCGAAAATACTTCCTCCCGCGACCATCAAAGAAATTGTGCGAACCCGGGTTCAGAAACTGGAGAAAGAGCAAAACCGCAGGCTAAAGAAAATGGAGATCCAGGCCGTCAACGATGCCGTGCTCGCTGAGCTCATACCAAAGGCTTTCAGCAAATACAGCACTACAAACATTTGGGTGGATACTAAATCACGTCTACTGCTTGTTGAGACCACCAGCCATAAAAAAGCAGATGATGTAACAGCTTTGCTACGTAAAACTATTGGCTCACTTCCAATTATCCCATTCACGCTGGAAACGCCGGTAGAACTGACGTTAACAGAGTGGGTCAAAACAGGAAGTCTGCCGCCTGGCCTAGCTTTATGCGACGAAGCCACGCTCAAAGATGTGCTCGAAAACGGGGGGGTCGTTACAACAAAACGCCAGGATTTGATATGTGATGAGATCGCTCATCACATCGAGGCCGGAAAGCTTGTGACAAAGGTTGCACTGGGCTGGATGAACCAGATGTTTTTCATCCTGAATGACAATTTCATCTTTTCACGACTGACCTTTACGGAAGAACTTATTGAACAGAACGATGACATTTCGCCAGAAGATCACGCCCAAAGATTTGATGCCGATTTCGTTTTGTTTACCTCTGTTGTTATGGAGGTTCTGGACACAATGATAAAAGCCCTCGGGGGTGAAAGCCCAGGACTCATCACAACGCCGTCAGACGAACAACAAGGTGTCGCGGCAGAAGCCAAACAACCAGAAAAAACCTTCCATTAAAGGGCTGAGAGATGATTACAGCTACAGAACTCCAAGAGTTATCACGCCAGGTTGAAAATGCTAACATTGCCCGAGCCCTGGCAGTTAAAGAGTTGGTTAAAGAGACAAGAGATCGTCAGTTTTCATTGTGGGCGCTATTTATTGGTCTCTTCAGAGAGACACCGGCGCGAAAAAAGCTGAACGAATGTGAATTGCATCTTAACCTGCTGCTGCCAAAATGCAGGAGCATCTTTCTTCAATACGTAGTTATGTCCTCGTTGGAAGAAATTTCGAAATCACCAGATTGTGAGATTTATCAGCATCTAGGGAAGGTGCGAACAAGTCCCTGATATGAGATCATGTTTGTCATCTGGAGCCATGGAACAGGGTTCATCATGAGTCATCAACTTACCTTCGCCGACAGTGAATTCAGCAGTAAGCGCCGTCAGACCAGAAAAGAGATTTTCTTGTCCCGCATGGAGCAGATTCTGCCATGGCAAAACATGGTGGAAGTCATCGAGCCGTTTTACCCCAAGGCTGGTAATGGCCGGCGACCTTATCCGCTGGAAACCATGCTACGCATTCACTGCATGCAGCATTGGTACAACCTGAGCGATGGCGCGATGGAAGATGCTCTGTACGAAATCGCCTCCATGCGTCTGTTTGCCCGGTTATCCCTGGATAGCGCCTTGCCGGACCGCACCACCATCATGAATTTCCGCCACCTGCTGGAGCAGCATCAACTGGCCCGCCAATTGTTCAAGACCATCAATCGCTGGCTGGCCGAAGCAGGCGTCATGATGACTCAAGGCACCTTGGTCGATGCCACCATCATTGAGGCACCCAGCTCGACCAAGAACAAAGAGCAGCAACGCGATCCGGAGATGCA
>NZ_JAOWIG010000082.1:0-8284 GCF_030332245.1 Citrobacter sp. Cy070 | reverse complement strand
TATGCGCGAGGTTACCGACTGCGGCCTGAGTTTTTTAAGTGACGTAAAATCGTGTTGAGGCCAACGCCCATAATGCGGGCAGTTGCCCGGCATCCAACGCCATTCATGGCCATATCAATGATTTTCTGGTGCGTACCGGGTTGAGAAGCGGTGTAAGTGAACTGCAGTTGCCATGTTTTACGGCAGTGAGAGCAGAGATAGCGCTGATGTCCGGCGGTGCTTTTGCCGTTACGCACCACCCCGTCAGTAGCTGAACAGGAGGGACAGCTGATAGAAACAGAAGCCACTGGAGCACCTCAAAAACACCATCATACACTAAATCAGTAAGTTGGCAGCATCACCGAAATGCAGGTAACCATTCCTGTTAAGTCTCTAAATACCGGTCTGGAAGCATTTGATAAACATATCCGTAGCAGCGATATACTCGATGCAGAAAAATATCCGAATATTGTATTCAAATCAACAAAATGGAACTTCTCTGAGGGCAAACCCGCCTCTATTGAAGGGATGTTGACGATGAAGGGTGTTACTAAACCTGTCACGTTAACGACGACCAAATTCGGCTGCTATATGAGTCCGGTTTTCAACGCTCAGGTCTGCGGTGGCGATTTCTCTGCAAAAATTGATCGTACCCTATGGGGTGTTGATTATCTCGTCAACATAGGAATGAGCAAAACAGTTGATATTAGTATTCAGGCTGAAGCAATACGCTAATAACAAGGAAGTAAGAGTGAAAGTGAATAAAACAGTTCTGGCCATAGCCTCTATGGCTATGATGATTTCATCGGGTATGGCGCAAGCCGAAGCATATAAAGCCAGCACCGAAGAGCACCCCATTAAAATGGTTAACATTGACTCTCTTGAAGATCAAGTAAAAGCCAGAATGGAAAAGGGAGCATTTGGTTATATTCGTGGAGGCGCGGAAGATGAAAATAATCTGCGCAGCAATACCGAGAGCTTTGATAAGAAATTTATCGTTCCTCGAGTATTGCAAGGTATTGAATTAAAAAATATCAATCTTTCAACCAGCTTGCTGGGCATTCCGCTAAAAACCCCCATAATCCAGGCGCCAATGGCAGCCCAGGGTCTGGCGCACGAAGCCGGTGAACTTGCCACAGCCCGAGGAATGGCCCAGGTAGGTTCAATTTTCTCTTTAAGCACCTACGGAAATAAAACCATTGAAGACGTTTCCAGGGCATCAGAGGGAAATCCGTTTTTCTTCCAGCTCTATATGAGTAAAAACAATAAGTTTAACGAATTTATACTGAGTGAAGCAGTTAAGCATGGTGCAAAAGCGATCATTCTGACAGTCGATTCACCTGTTGGTGGATATCGTGAAGACGATATAAAAAATAATTTCCAGTTCCCTCTCGGCTTTGCAAATCTTGAGATGTTTGCGAAGCAGAGTGATGACGGTTCAAAAACAGGCAAAGGTTCTGGTATCAGCGAAATTTACGCACAAGCCAAACAAGCCTTCACACCGGAAGATATTAAATACGTTCACCAAATCTCCGGTTTGCCGGTCATTGTGAAAGGAATTCAATCGCCGGAAGATGCAGAAATTGCTATTAAGGCCGGAGCTGCAGCTATCTGGGTTTCTAACCACGGGGGAAGGCAACTCGATAGTGGGCCATCCTCATTTGATGTATTGCCCTCTATCGCAAAAGTGGTAAATAAACGCGTACCCATTATTTTTGATAGTGGTGTACGTCGTGGCTCACATGTATTTAAAGCTATCGCTAGTGGCGCTGATATCGTGGCTATTGGGCGTCCTGTCCTGTACGGTCTAAACCTTGGCGGGGCTCAGGGTGTTGCTTCTGTTGTCGAGCAACTCAACAAAGAATTAGTCATCAATATGATGCTCGGTGGAACCAAAGATATCGAGCAGGTGAAAAAAACCAAATTGTTGACCTTACGTGATCTGGAAGAATAAGAGCATACTTTGGGTTAACGGTGTGGAATATTAACCCCTCTACTCCACTCACCAGAGACATTATTAAAAAATAGATAATAATGCTGAATACCGGCCACTATGGCCGGTATTTTATTTATTCACCATGGAGGAAAAATACCTTAATAGCCAAAATAAAATTCTGGTCTGTTCCTGAACATTAAATTGTGATATCACGCACATGGCATGCATATTTTCGATAGGGCAGGATCGTCTACCGGGGCGGGGTCAGTCCATTACTGCCCAACCTAAAAACTATAATATTGGTAGGGAAACAGGCTCAAAAAGCGAGAAGAGAACTTGAATATCGTGGTTTTGATGTTGCACAATCAGAGCATCCCTCTCCACTTTTCAAAGCTCGGTATCGTCAGCGATGGGAGCAAATCCCGGCTGCGCGGAAAAATGCGATTTCAGCCAACAAGAGATAATGATGAAGAGAATCTTACTTTGTGTGCTGGCACTGCTGCCGCTACTCGCCCATACTGGCGGTAAAATCACTATGTCCGATCCTGACGAACAGAAGTTACAGGGCGGGAAGCGGCTTTGTACCTATGAAAACAGCATTTACCTGTTTACGCTGGTGACGCGCTCTCAGTCCTGCCCGTACTCTCGCACGTTCTCCACCTCGGACAACGAAAAGTAAATGGCAAAATGCCGACTTAGTCAGGCAGTATTACAAGGAAATCCATACCACCTTCAGAATTTTTGTTCACTTTATCTACAGAAAGTCCTTTTTCATCGATAAACTTCAATAAACCTTCATCAGTATAAAACCCCTGAATCCGTTCTTTGGTCTCAGCACTGACTAAAAAGAATTTCTTGGCTATGTTTTGAGTCTCGTTCTCCGCAATTTTTTTAGGTTGAGTATTTGATGAGAGGGACCAAACCAAACAGACTAACCAACCAAGAAAGGTCCAGCCAAGGAAGATATTTAAAGCCAAAATAGGCTTAAAGTTTCTGTGCCATCTTCTGTAAGCAATAACAGAAGGGATGAGATAAAGAACCAGCAGTACAGCAAGAAACACAAATCCATTAAGCGAAGAATAATCGTTCATCCAAAAAATCTCGTCAAATTATGCGATCAAGTATTAGCTTACTTAATTTCTCTTAGTTGCAACAGCATCATTTGCTGATGATGTGGCTACAGGCTTTGAGAGGATAGCCGTGAACACTTCAAGAGACGCAATCCCCACTTTTTGTTGGCTTAGCGAACTAAGCCAACAATGCCTAAAGACTAAATTCAGTCGTCCATCTCCAATGGTTCATTGTCCGACTATGAATAATCACGCGCTGTAGAGCACTCGGTATACATCTTCTTCGAGGATTTCACAAATATGGTCATCATAAGAATCCTCCACTGATTCGGATACCTTCACAGACAAGCCAGAATTTTGGGTACTGCTACTTTTTTAAGCTGTCCAAAACTTAGGCGGGAGCCTAAGTTCACTAATAAAATGCAATAGAAGCCATAAAGCCCCGTTAGTGGTAAGGAGAATAGCGGAGCGTAGCTACTTCATCAGATTGTCAAAGGGATCACACCTTATCAGGGTGCTCGTGTACCGTTAGGAGCGTGAGCGAAGTGCTGGCAGAGCCTGCATGCCGTGTGCAGGTACATTGACCACTATTTACCTGTTTACGCAGCCACAAGATCGCACATCGGGCTTAAATGCGTGTGATCAATCTGTTTAGGAGTTGTGCCACGTATGAGGATTTTTGTTCGTTGTTGTACTGTCGCGGTAAGAACGTGGAACCACCGCCAGCGTGATGATATGCTCCCTTGTACCACACCGCAGACCAATCACGCGACAGGTGCAGGCGTAGAACAATGAGTAGTTTAAGTTGTACCTGTTTTTGCGGGGCAACGTAACTAACGGATAAAACATAACCAGTTGATTTATCAGGAGACTGGAGCGGGCGAAGGGGTTAGAACAACCCCGCCAATAACTTGAAAAATATAGAATTTTCAAGTTATATCTTAACTTATACCCCCAAAGATACCCCCAAAGCACAGAGGCTTTGAATTCAAGTAATTACCTTTGTCGATAAATCAGCAGGAAGCGAGATGATAGCAAATGGCAGGCATACTCGAAAGCAGCGACACCAGTAGCATCAGACTAATTACGATTTAATAAACCCAGATCGCGGCGGGCCCTCATGATATCAATATTCGTGAGATATGGCGTTTGTTCTTGCCAGCTAAACCCTCTGCGATCGATACGAACCAGTTCGTACTTTTCCACTAGAAAGTTAATGGCATTAGCGAGAGTGATACCGGCATCGAAATGTTCCTTTATAACGGTTTCATCACTGAACGGCGTATCGTTCAGGGTCAGACCATAGTGTTTTTCCAGTAGCCGTGTAAGAAGCATTTGCCAGACTGCAACGGGTGACATGCAGGGCTTCGCCGCCCGCGAAATTGTAGCCGGTAGAATTTTCATATTTGTTCTCGTGAAATTTGTTAGCGCTGAGTGGAATAAACAGCGACGTATACATAGCCGCAACTGCCAAGGGTATCGGCTTCGCAGGTAAAACCGTTGTGGTACAGGGTGACGCAGTGGGCGTGGCGAGGATTCATTTCACCCGTGCTCAGCATGGATTCCATCCGGCTGATAAAATGCGGAAATGCCACATCCAGCTTAAGACATTCGGCATCACTGAACTTACCTGTGATACAGGCCCGGTCAGCCAGGTAGTGCAACTGGTTGCCCTCCTGCACCAGACGTGTTCCCAGGCGCGGCGTGATATCGCGCTGCAGGCCCCAAATGATGTTGCTCATTACAGTTCTCCACAATTGTCAGTTCAGGGTGATGCTCATCAGGCAGGCATAAGGCCCGTTGCGGTCCTGGCGGCGTTCGGCGTACACAGCCAGGACTCCTGTGATATCCGGAACATCCCTGCCGGTGTAATGACAGACGCTACCGTGCCACTGATATTTTCCGGTGCAGTAGCGAAAGATTCGGGACTCAGGATGCTGGCGGTATATCGTCATTGCCCGGCGTTTACTGATAATTTTCATGTAATACCTCACAACAGACCGTGTTCTGCGAACGAATAGATTTGCCTGCCACCAACAATCAGATGGTCTGGAATACGGATATCCACCAGTTGAAGTACCTGAGTCAGTCGCTGCGTGAGGGCTTTGTCAGCCTGGCTGGGCGTCGTCTCGCCGGAAGGATGGTTATGCGCCAGTATCACCGCCGCCGCATTGAAGTGCAGTGCACGTTTGACCACTTCCCGGGGATGGACCTCGGTGCGGTTAATCGTGCCACTAAAGAGCGTCTCATGAGCGATAAGCTGGTTCTGATTATCCAGATACAGCACTCGGAACTCTTCCCGCTCAAGTGCGGCCATATGCAGTCGCAACCACTCCCGAACGGCGTGAGTAGAGGTGAAGGCTACCCCTGGCTCATGCAGGTGCCGCTCCAGAGCCCTGAGCGCCCGCTGAATGAGACGCCGGTCCTGTGGCGTCATCTCGCCGGGTAAAAAGGAGAGCTGTTTCATCCGTTGTTCCTCCGTTCAGTCGATGATACGCAGAATGGCGTGAGCTTCAGGATGCTGCAGGGCATAGTCCCGCAAGCGATAATAGTGTGCGGTCATTGCGTCACACTCTGTGCGACAGGCGCGATGGCTGTATTCAATCATGCAGACCGCGATACCTGCGGCTTCCACGCTCATTTCCGCGCCATTGCCGTTCATGCTGTTAAACAGATGCCATTTATCGCCACCGTCAGCATCAGGGGCCATAAACGCGCCGCCATTACTGAGCGTGTAAAAGGACCAGATACCACCGCTGTACTCATCACAGAAGCGGTCCATCCGGGCGAAAATACGGGGTTCCAGCGTTATCCACTGCGGGATATCGCCAAAGTACAGCGGCCAGAAATCGAGACGCTGCTCGTCAGGTACTGGTGTTGCAGTAAGGTCAAATTGAGATTCATTAGCGGTCATCAATTCGCATTGCGTTTGTGTCGTCATGGATATTCTCCGTCAATAAAAACGCCATCGACGATGGCTGGCGTATGGGAAATAAAGGACATGCAGGAATGATTAATGGATGTGGTCAGGAGGAGGATGTTCTGAGGATGCCTGACTTGCGGATATAACGATTAAGTCCTTCGCCAGCATCAGGTTCAAAGCACCATGCCCGCCAGACCATTCGACCTTCAGAGTCACGAACCACCAGGCGGAAGTGGCTGCGCTGGTCATCTTCAATTGCGATATTTTTATACCGGTTGGTAACCGCTTCAGCCTGCTGTCGGGTGAACGGTCCCGGTGGCAACATGTGAGATTCAGGCATTCGATGTACCTTAAAAGCAAAAACTCCTGACGCTGCCGCGTCAGGAGTTGTGGGGGTATGCAGGTGTGTGGTGATTGTCAGTAACCGGTTTGTACCTTATACAGCCGCAGGGTTTTACTACCCCGGACAATTTTCACATACAGGACATTATCTTTCGTGCTATGCACAAACCCGGCCTGCACATCGCCCTTACAGTCACCACCGTCGTAAGGAATGTTGACGCCGGTCTGACGCGCTAGGTCGATAACCCCGAAGCTTAAGTCCTCACAGGCCGGGCCCGGCAGGTCCTGAATCAGGGCAAATTTATGGTCGTCGCTGACACCGGTCAGTGAGCACATGGAGGTATTGATGTCGTTTCCCTGGCACCAGTACTCCTGACCGGGATTGTCTTTATCCATCAGGCTTGCCGGAAGCTGAGCGGCACCGGCACTGAATGCAGCAAGTGACAGAATGAGGGCGGGTACAGCAGAGGTCATCATTTTCAGCATGGTTTTCTTCCTGAATTAATCCAGCCCGCTGTCGGGCAAAATGAGAGAGATTGATATCGGGTGTTATCAGAAACGCCGGTAACGAAACAGTTCTTTGCCCTGGTACAACGCCACCAGGTCGTCATATTCCGGCTTCTTCTGGTTGGGCTTAAAGGTCACTACCGTGCCCGGACGGCACAGGTCTTTTACGGTGAGACCGAATTTCTTGTCCGGAGTAATGGTGAATCCCTTCGACACATCGTTGCGCATGATAGTTATCCAGCCCCACAGGCCACCTTCGCAGTCTTTAAAAGGTGCTGAACGCACCGTAACCATACCGCCCTTACGGTCAGCGAACATGGCTTCACACTTCCCCATGACCTGACGATGGGCATCACACCAGAAAATATTCCCGTTGTTGTCATTAACTACCGCAGGTAGCGTCCGGTTGTAAGGTTGTGCCTGAACGCCTGTGCAGAGCAGCAGGCTGCCTGTAATGCTCAGTATCTTAAGTAGTATTTTCATTATGTTATTCCTCAAAGGGGTCGATATCCGCAGGTGATGGTTCAGGCCATCACCGTCAGAATTAACATCACCAGCCATACCCAGAAGTAAGCCGGTTTCTGACCGAGAGTTTTCGCCCGCCGCCACAAATAGAAAGGCACCAGCCAGGCCAGTTTGCCGAACGTGGTGGTGTCCACTCCGGCCTTACGCAGGCGTCGTTCATCGAGATACCCCAGAGCAATATTGAGCAGCAGCGTGATAAACCAGTACTGCCCGCCCGAGACGGCATCATATGCCTCGTCAAATGACATCCCGTTCAGCCCTGCAGTCCACAACTCCAGCGCGTAGCCAATGAAGGGAGCAAATGCCAGCGTCCACACAACTCCACCCGGAATGCGGTTCCCCGGCAGCGCTGGTGGTGTGGTGCTCCGGAGCAGCGCCGAAGCCAGCGGAGTAGCGGAGACCGGCTGCCACTCTGCCATTCCCTGTCGCCACACCAGAGTGGATGCAGTCAGTTCACCGCGCATAATCAGGCTGGTGATGTCGTCGTCGGTCACATTGTCGTGACGTATGCCATTTTTCTCGTAATGCCAGGTCATTGTTTTTCCTTCTTAACAGAGGTCATTAAATCAGTGTGTTGCCCGGCTCCTCAGAGGGCCCAGGAGACAGGACTTCGCGGATACAGCTGAAGTGCGGAAGGGCCCGGATAAAGCCCGCCTGTATGGTTAACTGGCTGAGACGTTTTTGCGGGGTAAAAGTGGTGTTCAGAACTGTCACCGCATGGATGGTCGCCAGAGGATGCACGGTGATATGCCCGTTAAGTTCACCGGTAAGGTACCAGCAGCCATCGAGTGATATCAGGCGGTACGGAGCCAGTCCGTCACAGCGTTCACCATCAGCGAGCAGCAGTACCCGCTGGCAGGCGGTAATGGCACTGACGAGACGGTAGAAGACCAGTGAGCTGGTCGGTGACACAGACTGTGGCGGCTGCCATACCAGACACGGCATCCCTCCTGCAGTGAGCAGCATGCCCGCCAGACGCCGGTCCAGCCCCGGAAAAATATC
>NZ_JAOWIG010000081.1:0-23952 GCF_030332245.1 Citrobacter sp. Cy070 | reverse complement strand
AAAATCGGCTCAAACATGAAGAAATGAAATGACTGAGTCAGCCGAGAAGAATTTCCCCGCTTATTCGCACCTTCCCTTATGCAAATGATGGCTCAGCTTGCAGGCTCTGGTCAGAAATAGGCGCATTTTGTCGTCAATAAATCTGAAAAAATTCATATGAGAGGTCATCATGGAACCTGTTTATATTTCTCACTCGATTGACGAACCACCAAAGTTATTTTTTTGGTCGATTGATGAAGCCATGCCATTTTTCGTTGCTCTCGCGGTTGGGATTATCACTGGACGATTATTACCGATGATAATTCTGGGTGTTGTAGTTTCACGTGTTTATGGCGGTTTTCTGGCGCGAGCTTCTGAGAAATATTTTATGCACCTCTGTTACTGGAAATTCGGAGTCACATTCGGTGGTGGCACTTTTGTACCTGAATCCTTCGACCGGGAGTTTATTGTATGAATATCCATAATTTCAAAAAAGGGTTAGTTGGACTTCAGTTAGAAAACAAAAGTTTCAAGTTAATCTCTGCCTCAATGATTCTGGCAAACCTTGTACTTGGTTATGCTCTGTTAGCCAAAACACAACCCATCACTATTATTCCGCCAAACCTTACAGAAACAGCCTGGCTGGATGAAAAAGCCGCCAGCAGCTCTTATATGAAGGCATGGGCGTTATATATAGCCGACAGTTTTGGAAATGCTAACCCAGCCACTTTAGATCTACTCAAGAATTCTATCGGCCCGTTTCTTGACGCTTCAATTTACACAAAAGTTATGAAAGCAATGGACGACCAGATTGACCAAATTAAGCGCGACCGAATCTCGCTTTCTTTTAATCCGGTCGGGGTTATCACCGACCCGTTAGCAGTTGGTACTTTTTATGTCACCGGTAACCAAACTCTCGAAGGTATCACCGGCAAACCATCGACCACGCCAGTCTATTACGAGATTACTGTTAACGTAAAAGGCTACCGGCCCATTATTACGTTCATTGAGATAAAGAGTGGCAAACCGTTGCTGCCAAGTGAAGAAGATAAACACAAAGGTCAAAGGCAGAAATCTTCGGCAGCTCGAACTTCCTGACAGAATTTCGTTAGTTGATTTAACCGAGATATAAATCTTTAAGCGAGAGATTAATAAATCAGCAATCAGTAAACAAAACGGATGTGCCGAAATGAATTTTCTGATTGGTAATAGCCAATTTAAAAATGAACGTAGTGTTGCCACTTATCGGGGGGCTAAATGTTGAATAGTAAACGCATAATTATCCTGTTGCTTACCGCGTCGTCCACATTAGCGACCCATAGCGTAACGGCGGGCGAAATGTCTGTTGATCAAGGCATGGTATTTGAGCAGCCTGATGCGCAGTCGCAACCCAAAGTCACTGCAAAACTCGCCTCTCGACCAGCATCCTCAACTCAGGCAATGCTCAGCACAGAAACACGCCCATATCCTGACAACTATACACCACCAGCAAGTAACTCTATCAATGGCGGGAGTGAACCAGCTATTGATGGCCGTAATATTCAACCAGTACCTGCTGCAATTGCCAGTCCCGTTCCACTCACAAAAGAAGTCATTCCTTCTCGGCTGGAATATATCGTTGCGCCTGGCGTGAACACCCTCGTACCGATTTCGATTAACCAGATCAACCGGCTTGTTACACCGTTTGAACACCCTGTAGTGCAGAAAGTTAAACAGGAGGGTGTAACTGTAAATGTAAAAGATAACGCTCTCTACGTTTCCACCTCAGACAGTAACCCGGCAAGTCTCTATATCAGTGAGAAAGGTGACGAAAGTGTAGCGATCTCCGTGTCGTTAGTACCTCAGAAAATTGCACCGGTGCAAGCCACTCTCATGCTTTCACGAAAGCTGAACAACACGAGTACTTCTGGTGTTATGCCTGCGGCATATAACAACTATGGTGGAAGCGAAGTCAAAGCCAGGCGATGGGAACAGAAAGATAATTACATCGAGACGATTCGCAACATAATGCGAACCATCGCGCTTGGGGACATTCCACCCGGATACTCTCTGGGAAATCTCTCTTCAGGAGTTGGTATCCCGAACTGTAATTTCCGCACGGGTACTGACCAGGATCAGATTCGCTACTCCTTTGCAAATGGCCAGTATCTTCAGGGTAGTCAATTCAGTGTCATCATCGGCGTTGCACAAAACACTGGTTCATCAACAGTAATGGTTGATGAATCACTCTGCACCCATCCTCAGCTTGCAGCAAGAGCACTATGGAGTCGCAACACTCTCCAGCCTGGCCAGCGAACTGAAGCTTACTTCGTTATCCGCAACATCCAGCCAAACGAACAAGCTAACGATTCCATGCGCCCTAAACTCGCGGAGTAAAATCATGCTTATCCCCTTAAAAGAGAAATGGGCCTCAATTTCAGCAAAGCATAAAAAATGGGTTTTATGGGCTGGCGTATTTACTTTCGCCGTTCTTTTTTTGCTCTTGGTTATACCCGACTCAGCTGGCCCCCGAAATCGAGCGCCACAAGAAAAAGTGATTGCCAGCGTCCTTACCGATGGTGATACCAATGGAGTTAGCCAGAATGCTATTGCGGCGCGAATTCGCGCACTCGACAAGACCATTAAAGAGCAAGGTCAACTGATTAAAACGTTAACCGAGAAATATGGTGCTGATCAGACAGCTCAGCGTCTTAGCAATCTGGAGAACAACCAGAAAAAATCAGGCGCTGAGGTTGCAGCTATTAAGAAACGCGTTGATACCGTCTCTAACCCTGTGCCTTACTCACAACAGTCTCGCGGAGCGACACCACTGGCTGGAAACGGCCAACGTAACGTCCCTACTCTGTATAAACCTGAAGAGATATCTGCCCCTTCAGTTGCGCCAAGAAACTCAGGAAGTTTCAATAACGGGAAAACATTACAGCGCGTATACGAAGATGCGGCCCCCCCTGTCGTACCGGAACCCGCAGCAAACCAGCGTCAGCAGAAAGGGAAGGATGGCAAAGCAGTACCAAGCCAGGCAACTCCTGAAATCATCACTGTACAGGAAGATATTGAAGCCGCACCCGTTGCTGACGAAGATGATAACCCCGAGAACCAGACCTACCTTCCTGCAACGTCGATCATAAGTACTGTTTTGATTGCGGGGATGGATGCACCAACATCTCGTGATGCACGAAAAGACCCTTATCCGGCGCTGGCCAGGGTGAAAAAGGATGCAATTCTCCCAAACCGTTTCCGTGCAGATATACGTGAATGCGGAATGCTTGCAGCTGGGTTCGGTGATTTGTCCTCCGAAAGAGCTTATTTCAGATCGGAAGTCATAACGTGCATTCGGGATGACGGTGCAGTTTTTGAAGCCCCACTCGTAGCCTACGCTGTTGGTGAAGATGGTAAATCAGGTGTTCGTGGTCGACTGGTTACCAAACAAGGGCAATACCTGGCACGAGCCCTGACCGCTGGCTTCCTACAGGCTGCATCTCAGCTCTTTAACGTACAGAGTATTCCGACAATCAGTATTAAACGCGATGGAGATAGTAGTGACGCTACTCCTTACCAGCAGGTTATGAGCTCTGACGCACTCCAGGGCGCAGCAGTTTCTGGCGTAGGTGGCGCATTGAATCGTCTTGCCGATTTCTATATGCAAATGGCCGGTGACCTTTTCCCTGTAATTGAAATTGATCCAGGCCGTAGTGTTGATTTTATTGTGCAAAAAGGGGTCATGCTGAAATTCACACGTGTTACTTCAAAAACTCAAACCGTTGGGGGCAAGAAATGATGACGAAGAAAATTGTATCGGCATTGTTTTTAGTTAGTGCCGGTTTTGCGATGTCGGGTTGCTCACTACTGGGCCAGAACGATGAATATGGATGCAAGGGAATGCCCAATTCGGTCACATGTATGAATGTCCGAGATGTGTATGCCCTGACCGATGGAGATGATTACCAGGAGCAGATTGACACCGCATCTGAAAACCAACTTTCGGGAAAGCCTGTGGAGGTTAAGCGGCTGCGCACTACAGCCGGGAACGGTGGACGGAATACTGCCGATGGTGGTCGATACGTCCCTGTGCCTGCTACTGCTGCTGATCCTCAACCCATCCGAACGCAATCTATCGTCATGCGGGTGCTGGTTGACCCCTATGAGACCGCAGATGGAGACCTTAACGTCCCTGGCTACGTCTATACCGAGATTGAGCCGCGTCGTTGGGAAGTCGGTGCAAGAAATAGTGCCACATCAACTGCTGTTATCAGACCAATGTCTGCACCGGTTGCCGCTGCTCCAGCACAATCCCAGGGTGAGACATCACAACCTCCTCAGAAAGGGAGTTACATTAAATAATTGTCCAGTAGTACCGGTATACCGGTACTACTTTTTTCATGTGCTGTATTCCTTGGTCGTCTTTTTAATACCCATCACTGAAAAGGTAAGCACATGAAACAAAAGTCATTATATATTGCTATTGTTCTGGCACTTCATTGTGCTGTAGCCGTGGCAGATAACTCAATCGATAGCACCCAAATTGACGAAGTTACTGTAAATGGTGATGGCAATAACATTTCAGGGCTAACACCCTGTGCAACCCCATCAAACTGTAAATCACCACTCGGCAACTCAAGTGTTTCAGGGAATAACAACACAATTACTTCGTTAACAAACTATATTATTACCGGAAGCAATAATGACTTATCATTTAGTTACGACCCAAGCCAATTCTGGAATGACTACGCCAATAGTTTCAATGTTTACGGGAATAATAATACTGGCACTGGTCTTTTTGATTTGAATCTGGTTGGGAGTGACAATAAAGTTCTAGGACAAAACCTTGCCGTTATGGGTTATAGCAATAACGTTTCAGGAAGTGCATTGCAAGTAATAGGCTCTTATAACGAACTGGATATGGTAGGTATGGGAGCAATTCTTGGTTCCAGAAACACTGCTACTAATTACGCTGGTTCTATAATGGGTACATTCAATACGGTGAGTGGTGGTTCCTACGCTTTGACTATCGGTTCCTTAAACAATATTACAGCTGCACCGATTAATGACCCCTCTGCTGTTTTTAAATTTGGCAACATCACAATCGGCACAATTAATACCATTGATTCCGACGAATCGATCGTGCTTGGCAACTACAATACTGTATCCGATGATAACGCAATTGTTATTGGTAATTATGCTTCTGCTTCAAATGGAGGTATTTCCATTGGGAACGGTTCATTCTCCAATAGTGCTGATACCGTATCGTTTGGTTCAGCTACGGTACAAAGAACACTGACTAATGTTGCTGATGGTTCCAGCCGGTATGATGCGGTGAACTATGGTCAGCTCATGAATTCCGTTAGTTCACTTCAGGCGTACACTGATAGTGCCATCAGTTCGTACCTTTCATCCATTGGCTCTGGCTCTAACACAACGCCACCTACTACAGGCGGAAATAACAATAACGGTACGGACGGCAGCGGGACAGGAAGTGGTACAGGGTCTGGTAGCAGTAACGACAATAGCCAGACTGCCACGGATACTAATACTTATACCGACGAGCGTGAAGTGTCGATCAACGCTCGTACCGACAGTCTAATTGCAACTGAAAGCGCATCCCGAGTTGCTGGCGATGCTCAAACTCTTGTAAGTGCAAACAGTCATACGGATGCCCGTGAATCTGTCATCAACTCAAGGACTGATTTCCTTGTCGATACTGAGCGCCAGTCACGGATTGATGGTGACCGACAGACCTTGGCTTCAGCTAATAGCTACACAAACCAGAAGTTCTCTGACCTTAAAAAGACGGTTGACCGTAATGATAAAAGAGCAAAAGCAGGCTCAGCAAGCGCAATTGCTATCGCTTCAATTCCCTTCCTCAATAACGTGTCGGGTTTTGGCATGGCGATGGGCGCGTACCGAGACCAGGGGGCAATTTCGGGAGGAGCGAATTACGCTATCAATGAAAAAGTAAACGTCCGCTTTAGCATGTCGGCTGATACAGCCGGTGGTGTTGGAGCTGGTGCAGGATTTGCGGTTGGCTTCCAGTAATAATAAAGCATAAATAAAAAGCCACTTTTTTGTGGCTTTTTATTTGGACTAATTGAGTAATTAAAACCGATATTAACATTTCATCACTTCCTTTTTTTGGGGACAGTTTGCAGCCCTTTTCCCTGCGGCAAAATAAATCAATATGTGAAAATGAAACCTCTCTCATTTGGAGCGGTTACTATGAACTTTATCAAACATGTCGCGACTGCGGCACTTTTGGTGGCACTTTCTGCATCAGCTTCTGTATTCGCCGATACAGTAAAAACAAACACCGGGAATATCGATACGATTTTCAATGAAAAAGCGTTCAAGAACATTCCTCAGAATTCGCAGGAAGTAAAACGTTTTGTCGTCCCTACTAACGGCATCATCGCACTAGAGATTGATGGGAAAGTTAATTTGCTGTCTTCTAATGGCCGCTTCGTTATACAGGGAACGCTCTATGACACATGGGCTAAAAAGCCTCTGACCACCATGAGCGAAATAACCAAGAACGCCAGCATCATTCCGATGAAAGAGCTGAACCTAAATATCGCGGACTTGCGCCCAGCCGTATGGGGCGATGGGCCTAAAAAGGTCATGATATTTACCGCACCTGGTTGTGAAGCCTGTGCAGCCCCACTTTCAGCACTTGCTGACCTCGACCCGAAAGAATTCACCGTTAGCGTTCTGTCGCTCGGAGCTCTGGGCCCGGCAAGCCAGCAGCGAAATATTGAATTGTATTGTGCATCCGACCGCTACCGCGCAGACCGCGCAATTATCAGCGGAAATTCCACTCAGAAATTCGACCAGGTAAAGAACTGCGATATGCAGGCTCTGGCTCGACGTGAAGTTACGGCTCAGATACTAGGTGTCAGCATGATCCCTTTCATTGTGCGTGATGACGGCTCCTACGTACTCGGCTCACCAAAACAAGGCCTCAAAAACTTTATCGAGAACAAGTAACACTTTCTTGGGAATCCTGGAGGCATTATGAGTGAATCTTTAATTTTTCAGCGACTCAAAAACCTGAAGCGTTTTTCTGACTTGTGTCCTGTACGTGCATATGACGAATCCAATCATTTGTTTATGTGCGACAACAAATATGTTGGTTTCGGATTTGTTTGTCGTCCCTTAAGCGGGACAACCGGCAAGGAGATGACTAACCTTCAAACGTTGCTGTCTTCCAACTTCCCCGCCAAAACTATCGTTCAGTTTGACCTGGTTGCAAGCCCAAACATCGTACAGAAAATTAACCGGATGGACGTATTGCGTATGGATTGCCGGGACGCAATCCTGCGTAACGCAATTTATAACCGCTCTAAATTCCTTTTGAAAAGCACCGAAACGCCGATGAAGCGAACCGGGACTCGCGTCCGAAATTGTGTGCTTCTCATTACAGTAAAAATTCCGATCAAATATAACTATGAAATGCGTGAAGAAGAATTCAATCACGTTAACGAGCTGCGGAATGTGTTCGAAACGACGCTGAGCATCACTGGTTTGTGTCCCGGTGCATTGACGCGTGAAAGTTACATCGATGTTCTGAGCTCCATTTGCAACCAGGGTGAAAGCGCCTCCTGGAGAGACCGGACGCCGGTACAGCCACAAGAAGACAAGTACATTTCAGAACAGTTAGTCGACCACGATCGCATGTTTTTCATTAAGAAAGACTATTGCGGTTTTGGTGATCCGACAGATTCCGAGCTTCGTGGAGAAGCACCTACACCGACAACGTTTGTGAAAACATTGAGTGCGCGAAAATTCCCGAAAAGATTCTTTCCCGGGCAAGCGCAATACTTTCTCGGCGATATGATGAGTGGTGTTACTGGAATTAAATCATCCTGCATCATCTCAATGAGCCTGATTTTCTTTGATCAGCAAAGTGAAAAAACTAAATTCACCTCGAAACGTAACTGGGTTGTTCAGCAAACCAGTGGCCCATTAATTAAGTGGGTTCCATCACTCATAAACTTGCGTGAGGGCTTCGATCTTCTTAGCGAAAAAGTTGATAACAACGACCCAATTTGCAAAGCCAAATTTACGGTATCAATCTTCTCTAACTCAAAAGATGGCGTGTTACGCGCTGCTCAGGAAGCTGCAAGTTATCTGAACACCTATCAGTTTAAGATGATCCCAGATACCTACTATGTTGCGCCAATTTTCCTGTCAGCTCTGCCAATGTTTAACGAAGCATCAGCAGAAAAGTCCATTGGCCGATATCGAACAATGGCACTCAGTGAAGCGATGGTACTTTCACCTCTCTATGCAGATTGGCAAGGTACAGACAAACCCGCCTTAATGCTGACATCGCGCTCTGGCCAGATCCAATCACTGGACTTGTTTGATTCCGATACTAACTATAACGCCTGTATCGCAGCTGAGTCGGGGTCGGGTAAGTCATTCCTGACAAACTACATTATCACCGCCTACAGAAGCCTCGGGGCTAAAGTCTGGTGTATTGATGTAGGTGACTCGTACAAAAATATCTGTGAGACCTACCAGGGCGATTATCTCGACTTCAATCCCAAAACCAGGCCATGTCTTAACTTCTTCGAACTGATCGAAGACTATTTCGGTGAGTCTGAAGATGATGACTCCAGTGGCGGTGAAGAAGATCTGATCATCGGATTGTTATCGGTGATGGCAGCTCCTAAAGAAGGTCTGAATTCATTCGAAGAGTCTCGACTTAAACAACATGTAGCTGATCTTGTCCGTGTACACAAGAAGCTGACCACCGTTGATATGGTTGCTGATTCACTGCTGAAAGATGAAGATAAAGACATTAAACGTATTGGCCATCAGCTCTATCCGTTCACGAGTGCGGGCCAGTACGGGAAGTACTTTGTTGGTAAGAACAATATCGACTTCAAAAATCCGTTCACTGTACTTGAACTTTCCCGACTGGAAAGTTCAGAACACCTTAAACAGGTTGTCCTCCTTCAGCTGATTTATCAAATCCAGCAGGACATGTTCATGGGCGACCGTAGCCAGATGAAGCTGGTCATTATCGATGAGGCCTGGGCATTGTTATCAGGAAATATCGGGGCGTTCATCGAGAAAGGTTATCGCCGGTTCCGTAAATATAACGGAGCTGCAATTACCATCACCCAGTCTATCAACGATATTTACAAAGATAGTATCGGGAAATCGATCGCAGATAACTCAGCCTTTATGCTCTTGCTGGGGCAAAGTGAATCCGCAGTGAACGAAGCTGAAGCAAATAAACGTCTGGCGCTGGACGAGGCTGGTTACCGGTTCCTTAAAACCGTTCGTTCCACGAAAGGTGTCTACTCAGAAATCTTTGTCATTTCTAAAGCGGGCCAGGGTATTTGCAGACTTGTGGTTGACCCATTCAGCTTACTTCTCTATTCGACTGACCCGAAAGACGTTGCCGCGATCAAAGACAGAAAGTCCCGGGGGATCAATACCGAAGAGGCTATCAACGAAATTCTGGTTGAGCGGGGGTTAGCCGCATGATTAAAACCGCTGCAATTGCGCTGCTTTTTGGTTTCATCGGAGCCGCCCTTTTTGGGCGGTTATTCCCACCAGCCTCGCCCTATGACTATGTTGCAGTCATCAACTTTATGGACGATAAAGGTCAACCGTTAGGTGAAGCCCAGTCAAGGCTGGTATTAGCCCGCGCTGAGAAACTGTCAGAGGCGGGGTATCTTGTGCTCAATGCCTCAGCCCTTTATAGCTACCCTACGGGGCTCAAGATCCCCCAGACCATCAACACTCAGCAATAGCGGTGGGCGAATGAATACACCCAAATCAGTATGGAGCTTAATATTTCGTAAAAAGCGAAGCTGGAGGCAACATATTGTTTTCAGCATCGTTGTTATTTTCTTAACCGCACCGCTGACGCTATACGTGCTTAACCGGTATGAGATTGGTATCGATCCACAAAATAACCAATGTCTTCCTCCGTACCGAATATATCTCGTCGATAAAATGGACAAATCAATCGTCAAAGGGAAAATTTACGCCTTTCATTCTGAGCTAATGCAACCATATGGCAAAGGGCTGAAAATTGTTGATGGCATTGCGGGAGACACAGTCTCCGTTGATCCCGAAGAGACTGCAATTAACGGCTCTATGGTCGGTGAGGGACTGGCATTAGCAGCAGAATCTGGCCATACCGAACAGGAGCTAACGCGTAGTGGTGTCGTACCGAATGGTCGCCTGTGGATGATGGGGCGCACCAGATACAGTTTTGATTCCAGGTACTGGGGATCATTAGACGAGTCACAAATTATAGGCCGAGCGTATCCATTATGGTAAAAAAAACACCTTTTCGACTTTCGATATTGGCATTTGTAACCGCTGTTGTTTTCACTCCAGTCTGGGCCGAAAACACTGGTATCTATTTAAGTGATCTGCCGTCAAGACCGGTATCCAACTTAGATAATATTCCGACAAGACCGGCTAATAACTACTCAGTCACTGACATTCAAAAAGCTAAGCGTCAATTATCTGCAACTGAAATGAAAGATATTGACAGTCTCATAAAAGCGGCTCGTGATAATCAAAATGCCACTGCCGACCGCGCTACTGACACGGTTAAAGATAATCGAAAAATGATGGGTGAAATGCCCGAGTATAAAAATACAGATGAACTAGTCGATGATGCGGTAAGAGGAGCGTTAGCAAAGTCTGATATGACTAACGAGAAACAAAATAAGCCAGCCGGTGATTTTATTTATATTCTCGTCTCCGCGTCTCTCAGCGATGCTGAAATCACCGACATTCTCAAGTTATACGATGGACGCACGGATATCGCTCTGGTTGTCCAGGGGGCAAAAGATAAAAAGAACCTGCTTGATGAACTTACCCACTGGCAGAAACTTTCCTTCGACTCCAAGTCTTCTCTGGCCGTAAACCTCGATCCAACTGTATTCAAAAACTACAACGTTAGTTCTGTACCGACCATTATCCATGAAAAAGATGGTGAGCTGGTGGCCAGGGTGACAGGCATCTATGACATCGCGTACCTGAAAGACAAGACCGGCGACCTTGGTGTGGCCGGGCCCGCTGTTGGGGTCGTAGAGAAGAACCTTATTGATGAACTACAGGAGAGTGTCGCTAAACTCGATTTTGATGGCATGAAGAAAAAGGCCATTGATAACTACTGGCCCCGCCAGGTTTTCCAGGAATTCCCGGAAGCGACAAAGCGAGCTACCAGAACCATCGATCCGACGGTCATTATCCCTCAAAACATTACTTCACCTAACGGCGATATCGTTGCAAAACGGGGGCGATTTAACCCGCTAACTGTGATGCCATTTACCATCAAGCTAATCTTTTTCGATGCACGTGAAGAATGGCAACGCCAGTTCGCCAGGTATCAGTTTGAACATACACCAGCCTCCCTCACGCCAATACTGGTCACGACAAACGTGTATGGTGATGGCTGGCAGACCTTCCGTGACACCAAGAAAGAATACGGTGACTTCGCAAGGCTATACATGATTCAGCCAGGCATGGCCGAACATTATGGTTTGATAAACGTGCCCAGCGTTGTGACAGCCGACAGTAAGCGATTCATTAATGATGAATATTCACGCAAAGATTTTGAGGAGCTGAAATGAAAAAAATTCTCTCAGTTCTGAAATCACCCAAGACCCTGGTGCTCGCATGTCTGGCTTTTACTATGCCGGTTTTTGCGGCTGACGTTTCATCACCCGTACAGAACAAGGTCTGTCATGATAACCAAGTCTTATCAGCGAAACTCATTACGGATGTTTGCTGGAACTGTATTTTCCCGATAAAGCTTGCCGGTATTAATCTGTCGATGACAGGTACTGCACCTGACAATGCAGCATCAGGGACAGTATGTGCCTGTAAGGATGGATTGAACGTCTATCACCCGGGTGTATTGACCGCGATGTGGGAACCGAGAAAGCTCATCGAGTTAACGAGAACACCCGGGTGCATGTCATCCCTAGGAGGGGTAACACTCGACCTTGGTAATGATTTGCAGTTTGGCCCGCAGACCGATGGAGCAGCCGAGGAACAGCGGGAGCGTTTCTCAATAAGTTTCTACAACGCACATATGTATGCTATGCCGTTATTAAGAATGTTGGATATGTATCTACCCGGTCAATGTAATGCCGACCCATACAGCGATTTTGATATCATTAATTTCACGGAGATTGACCCGACCTGGAATAATACGATGCTGGCATTCTTCCAGAACCCGGAATCAGCAGCTGTGGCTAACGTGATAGCAATGCAGGCTTGCGCCGGTGAAGCAGCGGCACAATTTGCAGGTAAACAGCCAATAGACTCACTTTGGTGGTGTGCCGGTTCCTGGGGTGGGCAGTATCCTTTAACTGGATCGGTACGGAGTATGGATGCCCCCAGAACAACCAGCCTGGTCGGGATCCGTATGCTGGCCGCAGAACATCGTCGTGGACTGGCCTACCGTTCGATGGGAAACGATACTGTTTGTCGCTCCAAGATTTACCCAACGTTGCCAAAGCAACAGTACAAATTGAATATGTTCTACCCTACCCCGGAGACAAAAAACAGTCATGAGGTCGGTGAGTCCCCATACCAATGGCAAGGTGGGCCTTTCCGTTATCCAACCGGTAAAGGCCAGGACAGCACCTACATGATTTTCCAGTGGGTAGATTGTTGCCGCACAATGTAATAAAAAAACCCTGCAATGCAGGGTTTTTAATTTCTGTTTTTCGTTGAATTAAGCCTGCCGTTTAATGGCCTCATTCTGATCATCATTCGCTTCATTACTGGCATCCTGCAACACCTTTGTTTCCTGGTCTACCTGGGTAGGTTCTGTCTCAGTGCTTCCAGCCAATTCTTTTTCAGCGGCCCGGCCATTGGCCTGATTAAGCTCATCAGCAGATGCCTGCGCGTGACGTTTGAGTGATGCTGCCAGATCACGAATGAGATTATGAAGACGAGACTTAAACTCCTCGACCTCATCCTGATTAAAACAGTTATTTAACCAGAGGGTATCGATGATCTGGTGCAATTTATCAAAGTTCTGAATAATGCGGATAACCCGCAGCGCTTGCGGCGTTCTGATGCGAACCTCATGTTCTTTTGGATGGGTATACCCGACTTCATTGAGGCTGCTGCGTTCTTCTTCTTCTTTTACCGCACGGTTCAGAATAGCAATGTTATTTTCCAGTTCTTTCTCAGGCATGTCGATTACTTCGTTAACCGCCTTCAGTGTACGTTCAATCGCACCACTGTATTTAGTGCCAAGCCGTTCAAGGGCTCGGCTGTTATTGGTCAGATTGAAGAGAGCCTGGGAGATAATGTTAAAATTACGGGACTGTACCCGAATACCTTCCTGGGTGTGAAGAGTAAATTTCACGACAGCTTCAGGATTGGAATATTCGACACGAGAGTTAGGGGTTCGGTTATCCTGAGCCCCACTCTTTTTAGCTTGTTTTACGGTTTGTACCGGTGCTTTAGCCATAACAGAACCTCGGAGTTAATTTGTATGCCAATTGATTAGGCCAAAACTCAGGATAGTTGTCATTGAAAAATGGCTGCAATATGACCATGAAAAACCGACTTGAAAAATTAAACCAATATGCTTAAATGAATAAGAACCGAGCTGACGGACATCAGCACAACTTCCTAGTTAATTTCGCGCTCAACCAGCGCCCACCGGATGACCTCCTCCCGGGTTAACTACGCCTTCTACAGGCCCGAGCATCTCTGATGTGTTTAGGTTAAACCTGACATGTCTCTTTGCTTACCCAAACGGGTATTTTGGTTCTCAATCCCAAACAAAAAAAATTGTTAATCCTTTTAACTCCAGCGAATCAACAGATGTGCAGTTTTGTGTACATCCGTTTAGTTTACCTTTTAGGTAGCTAAATTTTCGCATTCTAAATTTATAGGTGATCTATGTCTGACCCAATCTCATTAATGGCAGGTATCGTATTTTTTGGTGCTGTGTATTACCGTGCCGAATATATCAGATTCCTTGGCCCAATCTGGCTGGCAATTTTTATAACGGAACGCGGTTTACTGTTCACTGGTCTCGGTTTTGTTACCGCGACTGTATGTGTAGTTGTTGCTTTACTCGTTATTTATAATTCATTCTTTACCAAGTCTGGGAAAAAATCTAATGAAGCAACTAATGGAAACATGGTTGAAGGTGTTTCTCGGGCTGGGTCAAATAATGACAAAGCCAAATATGCAAACCATCGTTTTGAAGGAAAGCTTGTTTACCACGGTCTCGAAAACTGGAAACACGATCCTAATAACGATAAATCGTATTTAGTCACAATACGTAGTGGTGGGAAAGACCATGAAATTTGGGCTGTTGGGCTCAAAAATGCTGTTGAGACTTGTGGAGCACAAGTTGGTGATATTGTTTCAGTCTGGAAAGAGTCTGAAGTAAGAACCGACAAAGCACAAGTGTTTGACGAAAGCGGTAAGGTTACAGGGTATCGTACTCTCCTTAACGAAAAACGTCGCGGCATTTGGGTTATGCAAGTACTCGCCGAAAGCTAAAATATTCTTAATTCAGGCTATAAGCCTTAACTTTTTAATCTTTTAAATATATGAGGTATATTATGACAATTGTCTATGGTAGTAGCATTGAGCCGGGTGGTATGGAACTGGATGATTACACAATGATTGCAGAGTGTGAAAATTGTGGGAAAGACTGCCGACATCGGATTTATGAAGACTGTGTTGCAGGGGCAATAAACCAGAGATTCTCTTATACGTGTAATCACTGCGGTTATCATTCCTGTAACGCTGAAGTATGTGACGTATGCGATAGCATCGAATGCGAAGAACATGCTGGTCGTTATCAGTCTAATATTTTCTTCGAAATGCATGAGCTCATTGAGCTCATGAAAATAGAGGGAGATATACTGGCAATCAGAGCAAAAATCAATGTAGGCGCTCACGACTTTGGAGATCTTTCAAAGTTAGATGATTGCCTGCATAGGCTCACCTTTCCAGGTTACTATGAACGGCGAAATACTGATCTCTATAAAGAGATATCAGATGCTTCAACCGACATGGCAATCCAAACATGGAAGCGTCTGGAACGCTTGTTATGCTAAACCTCCCTATAAAAACCCAGCGAAAGCTGGGTTTTTTTCTTTTCTGGATTGACCAACCAAACGTCGTATCATAATCTTATATCGCGGGCATCCCGCTTAACTTCTTTTAACACTCTTTATTTCGGCAACGCGCCATCCCTGAATGAATAAGTTCATTCGCACGGCTTCCCTACGCCCATAGAATTCGACACACGGTGCATCATGCATCGTGTTTTCTGCGCCGTCGAAAAAGGTGTTTTTCCTCTTGTTGAGGATACAGTGAGTCCAGCACTCTAACTGGATGCTTCACAAATCTTTCTAATTTTTGTGCCTATAGCACTAAATCATTTTAACTTTTTTAATTTAAAAATTTATGAGGTATAAACTATGCAATCCAGAGCAAAGGGTATTGTTGCGATAGAACCTAAATATGTGCCTGCATCTAACAATGCAGATTCATATATTTATTTCCGTTTGCGCTGTGACATGTCCATTAGCGGCAAGTCTCAGACCGAGTTCTATTCGATAAAAGCATTTGGTAAAGTCGCGGATTTTCTACGCGATAATATTCAAATGAATACCGAACTGTATATCGAAGCATTAGCTCGATCATTCCGTTATACAAAACATGGTATTGACCAAATGAGGACTGAGTTTCATGTTTTCATGGCTCGAATCATTCAGACTGGTCAATCAATAGATACCCGTGCAAATGAAACTGTAAAGCCACCATCTACATCAACCGTCACTTCGCTATCCCCTCAAGTAGCGCAAAAACTTAAGGACGATATGAAGTGGCAGAAAATGTCTGATGAAGAGGTAAGAACTGCTTCTGAAAAATGGAGAACAGTATATGCCGAGCAAAAGCAGCTGCACCCTGGAAAAGAGTCTGTATCACCAGACAACAATAAAAATTCAGTAGAGAAGATACCAGAAGCTTCGCCGAAGCTGGATGCTAAGAATAGAGCCGTGCAGACATCACGTCCGCAAGCCGCAACCTCTAAGCACCCTGTCAACATACAAGCCTGGACAAATCTGCCAGCCGATAATTCGACAGCAGCCGTTATTGTAGCTCGTATGAAACTTAATGAAAAATTAAGCTCCTCCGGGCAAGTAACTTTAACTAACGCATATTCATCAGTTCGCGGTTGATATGACTGGTTGCTGATTCCTCAGCAACCTTCTTCTTTTTTAATCTTATAATTTATTTAATTTAATGAGGTATATATGTACTCAAATAAATCACGTAGTTCTGGTTCATTCTCAAACAACAATAAAGGGAACACCGATATTGTCGTTAAGATAGACAGCATTGCTCGACATATGTTGTCGCTCGAAAAGATGTTTGCATCCGCAGGTTCCAGTTCACCTCACATCTCATTCGAACGTGAATGCGTTTTTGCAAAACATATTGTCAACAATAATAACTACTTGGCTGACATAGCAGTTAATAATCCAAAGTCCTTCGAAACAGCATTCCTTCAGCTTGCAAGTAGCGGCCTTACTCTTGACCCGGCGCAGAAGCAGGCTTACCTGGTTCCACGCGATGGTCGTGTCATTCTTGACGTGTCCTATATTGGGCTCAGCAGGATGGCCACCGATGAAGGTTTATGCGAAGACATTGTGGCTGAATTAGTTTTTGAAAAGGACTCATTTAAAACCAATGGTCGTCGTTCCAGCCCAGACCACGAATTTGACCCCTTTGCTTATAAAGGGGGACTCGTTCTCACAAACACCGATCAGGGTGCTTTAGGAGATCGAGGCATGTTCAGGGGGGCTTATGTCGACTATTTAATGAAGGATGGACGTCATCTGGTATTTTTCATTGACCTTCAGGATTTAGCTCAATCTCGGGCGAAATCCGAATCTTGGGCAAAAGTGGAGAAACGGCAGTATTCACCGTGGACTCAGTTCCCTTGGAAGATGGTGCTCAAGTCAGCTATTAAGCAGACCATACACTTAATTCCTGGTAACCGTACTCGCCTGAGTTCAATGATTGAATATCTGAACACTGCTGGTGGTGAAGGTTTCCGTACAGCAACAATACCCGTCGCAGCTGCTGAAGCTGAAATGGAGGTTAGACAAGAAGCCAGGACGGCTGGTAATACGGATACTACAATCCGAACTGCAAAGTCTGATGATAAAGTTATTGAAGGTGAGTTTAATAAGCTCCCTGAAGAACCTGATTCAACCGAGCAGCAGGACATCAAGAGCAATACACCAACCGATGTTTACGATACGGCTGAGGGAAATACACCTCCAGCTGACGTAAATGGTTCGGCTGATGATATTCTCCCTCCACCCGGAGAAACCAATGGGCAGTCCAATGAAGAAATGTCTGAGCATCCCGGGGTCAGAAAATGGGCTGAACGCAGAATTAAAAAGTTAGTAAGCCGGGCAGAAAAGACGCTTGGATACGAAACTATTTTAAACGATGCAAAAAGCAGTTTCGATCTGAATGAAAGTGAGCTGGCATTCGCTCGCTTATCTTTAGAAAAATCCCGTCGGTCACTTCTCAAAAATCATTTAACTAACGCAGTAGGTAGCTTCGATTTTACTCAAGTACTTAACTTCATCGAAAAAATGGGTAAGGGTGAGTTTAAAACCGACGCGGCCAAATGGGTCGGTGAAGTCCAAGCCGAATCAATGGAAATACACAAGTTATATCTTGAGGCTGTTAATACATCTGATTTTGTGAGGCTCAATGCCGCTCTCAACAATGTGACATTTCCCCCTCTAAAAGAAATGGTAGAAGGTCTTATTGAAGATCTTCTGGCCGCTTAACTTATCCGGCAGGAAACTGCCGGTTTAACTTTCTAAATTTATCTTAAGGTGATCATTATGTCTGACATTTATGAAGTCGTTGATGTTGTGCAGGGCTCAAAGGAATGGCTCGAATGGCGTAAAACTGGTGTGACAGCAACATGCTCCCCTATTCTGTTAGAGGAGGCTGGTGCAACTAAAACGCCCTACGAACTCTATTTGCAATACGCTGGCCTGATTAAGGCAGAAGACCTTTCTGTCATTAAACAGGTTGATGCTGGTAAAAAGCTTGAAGCACTTGCCAGAAGTTACTGCGAAAAAGAGATTGGACAAATCGCCCTGCCTTTCTGTGTAAGGAACAAAAAGTATCCTTACATGATTGCTTCGCTGGATGGGCAGTTCGACGATGGTTCAATCCTTGAGATAAAGAATCTTTGCGAGAGCAAACATCTTTCTATTCTTCAGCTTGAAACCAAATCGCCAGAATTCCGTTATTACTACTGGCAAGTTCAGCACCAGCTGCTGACAACAGGCGCACCCCAGGCGTATCTTGTGTTTTGGTCGGCCACTGACCAGACCAAGGTCTTTAAAATTATGCCTTCGAAGAAAGCGTTTTATCGAGTCCAGGTTGCCTGCGAATACTTCTGGAATAAGGTTCAGACAAAAACAGCTCTACCGTTTGATAAGGAAAAAGATATTTTGCTTATCTCTGACCCTGAAATCATGTCTCAGACACAAGGCTTTAAGCTTCCAGACGACCTCGAAGCTCGTGTGGTAGACATAGCCAGACAAGTTGGAACATTGCAGCAGATGGAGAAAGAGTTGGCTTTAAAGAAAAAGCAGTTCGAAGAATACCAGAACGCGGTCAATTTATTGATCCAGGGTCTAGGTGCTTCTATTGGCTTTTCCTATAACGAGCTGGTTAGAATCGATGGCTTTGGCTTTCGTTTTCTTCAGTCTCGCGTACCGGAAAAACCGAGCTACAAACGAATCTGCGATAAATTATCTATTGACCCCAAACATCATCCAGAATGTTACGGTCAGTCATCGGTACGAAATTCGTTAAGTACCTATGAATATAAATCAACTCTGACTGATACTGTCTACATTCCTTTGGATGACACTTCCGTACTGGTATCTCCTGGTGCAGAAGAGACAGACTCAGCCCAACAATACGTTGTTTTTTAATTATTGAGCCCAGTTTAAAACTGGGCTTTTTTTTTGCTTGACCAATTACACATCCTTTATTATCTTTAAATAGCGGCTTAGTCCGCTTAACTTCAGGCAACTGCCTTTAAACACCTTCTAAATTCGGCGCTCAAGCCACTCCTGAATACCTCCTGGTATTCACAAGGATTTCTTTCGCCTAAACAAATTCGATAGCCTGCGGCTCTCATAAGCGGCAGGCTTTTTTGTCCGTCGAAAAAGGTGTTTTGTTGTCACGTAGACAACAACAAGTGCCTCAGTCACTCCCAAACTGAAACTAGTACCTAACTTCAGCCTTCATGCAAGGCCTAATTCATCTAATTCACTAATCTTTTTAAATGAGGAGTCTGATCATGTTTCTTGTAAATATGACTGCATATCTTGCATCCCCAGAACAACGGGAAATGGGCGTTATTGATGTCGATCAGCAAGTATCACACGCATTACGTGAACTGTTGACCTTTAATACCTGTCCTTCAGAAGATGTTATGACCGATAAAGCTAAAGAATTTGCTGAAATCGCTACATCACTCTGTAATAAATATAAGGCTGATGGTGTACTTGTTTATGCCAAAACCTATTTTATGCCTGTTCTGGTCTCTGCATTGAGAGCCAGAGGCATCGTTTCTTATGTAACGTATGCACCAAAGGTTACCAGTGTTGATAACAGTGGCAGTGTTAGCCGCAATTATAAGCATGTCGATTTAGTACGTGCTGATATTGCTGCATAACATCATTCTTCTTAATTAATTTTTAATTTTTAAATCTATCTAATTTAATGAGGTATATCATGACTACTAATTTCGCAAACCTGTCTGTTGAAATCATGGCGCGCTCTACACCTGTCCACCCTTCTGTATTTGGTATTGTTGTTCCAGATCATCAGATGGATAAAGTTAAACCGTTCCAGGGATTTGACTCAGCCAATCCATTTAGTGCATTCGTGCCTAAACAGAATGACGACTATGTTTTTGAAGCGTATTTGCGTTCATCTGTACTGATGTGGATTAACTATCCACAAAATCAGTCTCTGTGGATCTCTGGCCCAACAGGTTGTGGCAAAACCAGTGTTGTCGAACAAGTAGCAGCAAGACTTAACTGGCCTGTCATGAAAACTACAGCTTCACAAGACCTGGATATTAACAATCTCATTGGCGGTCTCCGGCTTCAGTGTAATGAACTGACCGGTGATACCAAGACTGTTTTTGTTCATGGCCCACTGACGCTGGCGTACAAGTATGGACTGATTTTCCTACTCGATGAGTACGATCAATTAGACCCATCCTGTGCCAATGCCTTTAACGCCATCCTCGAAGGAGGGAATTTAGTTATTCCTGAAACCAACGAGGTAATTAAACAGCACCCGAACTTCAGATTTGTTGCAACGGCTAACTCAATTGGTCAGGGCGATTTTACTGGCGTTTATGGCGGTGTGAAAACATTAAATGTGGCCAACCTTGACCGCTATATGTTTATCACTGCTGACTATATGCCAAAAGAAACCGAGACTAAATTGATTACCAAATATATCCCCGACACCAAAGTCGCGGAGAAATTTGTTGACGTTGCGAATATGATTCGCGGTCTTTTTGTAGGCAAGAATATCACCGGTGAAATTGACACTAGTGTCAATACTAACAGTGCAAAACTCCCGGACGGTGTTCTTCCCGACACTCGTTTATCAGTAACGTGTTCAACTCGTTCGCTGGTGGCCTGGCTTGACCGCTACTCAATGATGAAAGCTGCAAAGATGCCACGTGCATTATTAACAGCTTTCGATTATCAGATTGGTAATCGTGCATCAGCAGATGATAAAAAATCTTTGCATCTCATCGTTGAAGCTGTATTCGGTTCTGAAGCACTTAAATAAAACCCCGCTTGGGGTTTTTTAATTCTTTTTAAATCAATTTTAAATTAATGAGGTATGTCATGACTATCAAATCCAATGCCACTCAGGTTCTGGAACAACTTATTCTCGTTTCTCTTTCTGATATCACCAGTATTAGTGGTCGTCGTAAGCTGAAAAGAGAAGATCTTGGTAACAGTGCTGATTTGCCACCTGATGTACTTGTTTCATTAGGTAGCAAGAAAATCATTGACCCACAACTCATCAATCCATTTACCCGCAAGAAGAATTCAGCTCACGCTTTATGTCTTGAAGCGGGTATTAAATTTATGGGAGGCTATGCAATTCCAGCCGACAAGGTTAATGATTTAATTGGTAAACTGAATGTACTTAAGGGCGAGTTTTACGATTACAAAAAGGAATTTATGAAAGCTGATTTTAATAGCTGGATTAATTCTTTTGAAGAAAAGTATCGCTCTATACTTTTGCGTGATGCTGCGATCGATTTGTCTTATATGGATAGCCAGATACAATTTGGCTTTACTGCGATTCATATCACACCTTATGGTAACAGTGTCATTCAGGATGGTTTAACTGGGCAAGTTAAAAGTTTAGCGGATGAAGTTTATGAGGATGTGGCTGATGTTGTTGAAGGTTTCCTTAAAAACAGGAACCCCGATGCGTTTTCTCAGCACACACTAAATCCTTTACGCCGCTGCGGCGATAAACTCGCTTCCCTAGCTTTCATCGCACCAAGCGTCCAGTCTCTTAGCGACTATGTTAATCAGGTAATGAAAGACATTCCGCTAACCGGCAAAGTGACGGGCAAACCTTATAACGACATTCTCTCTCTCCTCAATAACCTACGCGACCCAATTCATGCAAAACAGTTTGTAGAACTGCTGTCATCAGCCAGTACTACAGATGGTAACGATGCGATTGACCCATCACTTTCAATGAACCTTATTGGAGATGATGATGCCATGACTTTAGCGGCCATTTCGGCAACTCAGGTTCAGGTAGAAACGCTTCCTCCTCCGCATACAGATGCGTTTGCATCTGCTGTGGTAGTAGAAGATCCGATCGGATTGCAAAGCGTTGATTCACTCGCTGAAGCCCCATCTGTTCTGGTAGAAATCAATGGTTCAGCTGATACGTCTTTGGCAATCGAACCGGTTAATACGTCGGCTGATACTGACGTTAACGACTTGTCCGATACCCAGGAGCATGGAATTGTTAATGACGCTGTAATACCGGCGTTTAGTGCGGTTATAGTCGATGATGATTCATTTTTGGGCGGTGATTCGATTGTACCCCGCTCTCTGCCAGACTCAGCTCTTATTTCGGGTTTGGATTCTGAAAAAGTCATTGATGGAAAAGAGCCTGAAATTGTAATTTCGTCTTCACTCGATGATGACGAAACAATAATGGTGTTTTAAAAATAAAAGGCCCACTCCGGGCCTTTTTTTCTAATTAATCTATTTAAATTTATTGTGAGGTATATATGGGTATTTATAATTCCCTTCCTATTGTCGCACGTGCATTAAGCTCTCAGATTGGTCTTAATGTTTCTGTTGGCGGCAATGAAGCATATGCTACGGAGACTGGTGCTGGTTTTCTTATTAACCTTCCATTCTTCAAGGACGCTGAAATGTTGGCAAATCCGTTATTAGGGTATGCCGTACATGAAGCAGCACATATCCGTTTCACTGATTTTGGTGATCTTAAGATATTCATTCAAGAGCATATGGAGTCGGATAAATACAACGTTGAGGTACTTAGACACCTGGTCAATCTTTGCGAAGATTTGCGCATTGAACGTGCGATGAGTTGTCGCTATCCAGGTACATTGAAGTATCTCAATTCACTGAATCATTTTTTGTTCAGTGAAGAAGCGGAATCCTGTGATAAAGCTTCATCGGTATTTCTGGATACCCTGCTTACTTGTGGTTTGAACCGCTTCAACGGTTTAACTATCCCAACAAAGCAAGTGCGTGAAGACTTTGAACGCATCTTCGGGCTGGAGCTGTACGACAAAGCTATGACGGGGCTTTGTTGAATAAATCGAACTTTTGCTGAGTTGAAGGATCAGATCACGTATCTTCCCGACAACGCAGACCGTTCCGTGGCAAAGCAAAAGTTCAAAATCACCAACTGGCCCACCTACAATAAAGCCCTCATCAACCGTGGCTCCATAACTTTCTGGCTGGATGATGAAGCTATTCAGGCCTGGTATGAGTCAGCAACACCTTCTTCACGAGGCAGACCTCAGCGCTATTCTGACCTTGCCATCACTACTGTGCTGGTCATTAAACGCGTATTCAGGCTGACCCTGCGGGCTGCGCAGGGCTTTATTGATTCCATTTTTTCTCTGATGAACGTTCCGCTACGCTGCCCGGATTACAGCTGTGTCAGCAGGCGGGCAAAGTCGGTTAATGTCAGTTTCAAAACGCCCACCCGGGGTGAAATCGCACACCTGGTAATTGATTCCACCGGGCTGAAGGTCTTCGGTGAAGGCGAGTGGAAAGTCAAAAAGCATGGCCAGGAACGCCGCCGTATCTGGCGTAAGCTGCATCTCGCCGTTGACAGTAAAACACATGAAATCATCTGCGCTGACCTGTCGCTGAACAACGTTACGGACTCAGAGGCCTTCCCCGGGTTAATCCGGCAAACCCACCGGAAAATCAGGTCAGCCGCCGCCGATGGCGCTTACGATACCCGGCTATGTCACGATGAACTGCGGCGTAAGAAAATCAGCGCGCTTATCCCTCCCCGAAAAGGTGCGGGTTACTGGCCCGGTGAATATGCAGACCGTAACCGTGCAGTGGCTAATCAGCGAATGACCGGGAGTAATGCGCGGTGGAAATGGACAACAGATTACAACCGTCGCTCGATAGCGGAAACGGCGATGTACCGGGTAAAACAGCTGTTCGGGGGTTCACTGACGCTGCGTGACTACGATGGTCAGGTTGCGGAGGCTATGGCCCTGGTACGAGCGCTGAACAAAATGACGAAAGCAGGTATGCCTGAAAGCGTGCGTATTGCCTGAAAACACAACCCGCTACGGGGGAGACTTACCCGAAATCTGATTTATTCAACAAAGCC
>NZ_JAOWIG010000080.1:0-13796 GCF_030332245.1 Citrobacter sp. Cy070 | reverse complement strand
AAAATCGGTGGAGCTGCATGACAAAGTCATCGGGCATTATCTGAACATAAAACACTATCAATAAGTTGGAGTCATTACCAGAATTGCGTAATACCATCCTTCTTATCTCTTATTGCCAGTAGATATAATGCAAACACTAAAAAAAGCGCATTAACTAATTGAAAAGATTTAAGAGGATTTATATTAAAAATAGATAATACTTTCTCAGCAGCCGCGCTTAAAAGCGGATAAAACCAAAAATGATACCCATAATAAGAGCCATTAATACTTTTAAAAATACCAGTATTAGCTGCATTTCCTTCATTAGCCAAAATACCATTTCTTATGTTTTCTAAATATTGTAAACTATAGCCTGATGACTTATTTATACTAACATCATCCATTCTATCTACTATATCACTTACAGTGATATCAGGAGAAAAATGGTTAACAAACGACTTCGTAATAAGTGAATACTCATAACCATCACCGTTTCTTTGTGGTTTACTTATTACGCTTGCTGCAAGAAGTGTGAGAGATAAAATAAAAAACACTATGTAACTAAATTTTATTGTCATTTTAAACCCTGTTAAAACATAACCACTCAATGTTTCATTTATACTAAATCGAAACAATAAGCGACCTATATAGTTCCGCGTAATCATGCGACATCTTTTCAGATGTGAATATCTCGTTGAAGCGAGAATACGCTTTTAGCCCACATCTATTTGCCAGTTGTTGATCATCATATAACGTCTCCATGGCTTCTCTGAGAGAACGTGAATCATCGGGTGGAATAACTAATCCAGTCTCACCATGTATATTGATGTAAGTTGTGCCAGTGCCAATTTCACAAGAAATTAAAGGCTTTCCAAACATAGCCCCTTCAAGCAAAGTGATACCAAACGCCTCTGAACGTAAATGAGATGGAAAAACAACCGAATAGCAAAGTTGTAGCAATGCAGTTTTGTCTTCGTCGTTTAATGCGCCAACGAAGTGAACATTTGATAAATTAAGTTCTTTAGCTTTTAACTTTAACTCATGTTCAATACCACCACCACCGACAATAACAACTGGTAAGGTTGTAGAATGCACAGCATCTAATAAGGTATGTAACCCTTTATAATAGCGAAATGCGCCAATGAATAAGAAAAATTTATCCCCGACTCTTTTACGCCAATAATTGATTTTTTCATCACTGACGTTTGGATAAGATTTCTTATTTAATCCATAAGGGATTATCTTTACTTTAGATTCAAATTTTTGCAATACGTTACTGGTTTTTGCATAATTGGGAGATGCTGCAACTATAGAATCAACAGAGTTCAGAAAGCGATTCATTAAAGGTGAATAAAGCCGAGAAATGAACTTCTGTTTAACAATATCAGAATGATAGCTCACAACTGTTGGTTTGTTTATTCGGCACAAAAAATGAAGCATATCCATAAAAGGAAATGGATAATGATAATGAATAATATCTGCTTGCTTTGCTAATTCTTTAAATTTCTTAATGCAAGATAGTGAGAATGGTGTTGAGGCTACCTCAAAATTAGTTTTTGCATAAAAAACACGTTGCTCACCAATTGTCTGATTATCAATATCCCCACGTTTGCTTAAAGAAAGTACTGTTGATTCAACATCATATTCAGCCCCAGACTCACTTAGCTGGTAGATAACTTGCTCTATGCCACCAAAAGTATCTGGATAGTATGTTTTATAAAAGTGCAATACTTTCAACATTAATCTTACTTCACCTTTTTATATGCAGCAATCGTTTCAGTTGCACATCGTTTCCATGAAAATTGGCTAACTTGTGATAGCCCACTTTTAGTGGCACTCTGCTGCCATTCCGTATCCGTAAGACTCTTCATAATTAAAGACGTTAGTGTCTCAACATCCATTGCATCACACATTAATGCGCTGCAACCCGCAACTTCAGGTAGTGAAGAGTTATTTGAACAAACAACCGGAGTACCAGAAGCCATCGCCTCTAATACAGGTAGCCCAAATCCTTCATAAATTGATGGAAATAAGAAGCTAACCGCGCCGGCATAAAGCGCAGGTAAATCGCTTGAAGGTGTAAATCCTAAATAACGCAACCAGCCTTCTCGTTCACCTTGCTCAAATCGACGATGCAGAGTATCACTGTTCCACCCTTTGAATCCGCTAATAACGAGAGGTGTTCGTATTCTCAGAGACACTGGCAGACGCGCATAAGCATCCAACAATGTCGTAATATTCTTTCTGGGTTCAATTGAGCCAGTAAATAGTGAATATTTTTTAAATGCAAGATCATACTTTCCGAGAACAGATGTTATATCTTCCTCATTACGAGGTCTAAACTCACTACTGCATGCTAATTTTGCAGTAAAAACGCTGTCTTCAGGAAGATTAAAATAATTAATTAATTCCAATCTGGTGAAATCAGAGTCTGTGATAAACACTGATGCACGCTTTACAGTGTGCAACAGTTCTTTCCGCATATACCGAACTCTTTCAGGAGGATGGCACTGCGGTAACGTAAAAACGGAGAGATCATGGAAAGTGACAACACAACGATCCACACTTGGAGGTAGATAAAAATTGGGTCCATGATAAATAGCATCTTTATGATTTTTTAAAACGTTTGTCTTCAACCATGGAGCTGTGAGCCTATATACTTCCGAAGCCAGCCGACTCTTTTTTATTAAACTTTTAAGCCCTTCTGTTGAAGAGCTATTTTCTTTAGCCACGGGCATTTGATGCGTGAGTCGATGTCCATTTAAAAAAAGCAATTCGGATATTTCTGGAGCATCAGATAAATATTTAGCCAGCTCAAATGCATAACGACCAATACCTGTTAATGGGTATTTTATTGCATCAGTTCCAAATATAACTTTCATTGCTCGCTTACCAACATCCAGCGTAGAGTATCTTCGAGTGGTGGAACATCCCAATCTGGAATAAATGATTGCAGTTTTGACGGATCCCCACTGAGCGTTTTAACTTCATTCGCCCGAACAAAATCAGGATTTACCTGGATGGTAAGATGATGGCCCGTTATTTTCTCACATAACTCAATAACTTTTCTCAATGAGTACGTACGACCAGAGCAGATGTTGATAACCTCACCGACTGGTTTAGCCTGCAATAATTTTACATACGCATTGCTAAGCGCACGAACATCCGTAAAATCACGCCAAACATCAATATTTCCTAACTCTATCGTCGGCGAACGTGATTTGAAATGTTTAACTATTTTTGGCAAAAGGAAATTTTCTGCCTGACCAACGCCAGTGTAGTTAAATGGACGAGTTATGAATACAGGTAGCTTGTCCATCCACAGACGAGACATATACTCCATGGCCAACTTACTGACGGCATAATCGTTCGCAGGATTTGGGGCCGCAGATTCATTCAGTTGCCCAGCAGTACCATTTCCATAAATGTTTGCACTACTGGCGAGAAGCACACCATCCAGGGGTCTGTTAAAGGCACTCAAAGCCTGTAATAAATTACGCGTACCAAGTAAATTAACATTGTAGAAAGCATCGGCATCACCATGCCCAACATACGCGATCGCGGCCAAATGAATAACAACGTTTGGCTGTATCAGTTCAACAATATCCCGCAGCTTCGCAGTGTCCATTAGATCAACCTGATAATAATCAGGTCCATCAGAAGGCATTGCACCAATACCGAATACCCGATATCCGGCAGCGGATAATTCCGCTGCCACATAGCGGCCGGTAAAACCATTAATCCCTGTTATCAGGGCATGTTTGCCGGCACCGAACATCAGAAAGAAAACCCTTGCTGGTTACGACGTAAATCGGCTTCAACCATCATTTGGCATAACTGCTCTAACGAGGTTTTTGGCTCCCAACCCAGAATTTCTTTTGCACGAGCGGGGTTACCAATAAGCAAATCCACTTCAGCAGGACGGAAGAATTTAGGATTTACTCGAACCAATGTTTTTCCAGTTGCTGTATCAATACCAACTTCCTGTTCGTCTTTACCTTCAAAACGTAGGGTAAATCCAGCAGCTTTGAAAGCCATGCTGACAAAGTCGCGCACAGTTTCCGTACGGTTAGTTGCGAGCACAAAGGTATCGGGTCTTTCTGCCTGCAGAATACGCCACATTCCTTCTACATACTCTTTGGCATAACCCCAGTCACGCTTAGCGTCCATATTGCCGAGTTCAAGAACGTCAAGTTTACCAAGCTTAATTTTTGCAACAGAATCAGTGATTTTACGCGTTACAAATTCCTGACCACGTAATGGTGATTCGTGGTTAAACAGGATTCCGCTTGATGCAAAAATATTATAGCTCTCACGGTAGTTCACGGTCATCCAGTGAGCATACAGTTTAGCTACGCCATATGGGCTGCGCGGATAGAATGGAGTATCTTCTTTCTGCGGAACGGCCTGGACCAGACCAAACATTTCAGACGTTGATGCCTGATAAAAACGGATCTGAGGATTAACAATGCGGATGGCTTCAAGTAGGTTAACAGGGCCAATACCGGTGATTTCTGCAGTAGTGACCGGCTGGTCGAATGAAACGCCAACAAAGCTTTGCGCCGCAAGGTTATAAACCTCGGATGCCCCCGTAGTCTGGAGCAAGCGAATGCTGGCAGAAAGGTCGGTTAAATCGTATTCAATCAAGTGCAGGTTAGGGTTTTTCTTAATACCTAATTCTTCGATACGCCAAAAATTAACAGAGCTAGTACGACGATAAGTACCATAGACTTTATAGCCTTTGCCCAGCAGCAACTCAGCCAGGTACGCACCATCTTGCCCAGTAATACCAGTAATAATTGCAGACTTCATCATATTGACCTTTAACTTATACAAATTAAATTTAACAAAAGAAGATTATACCAATCTTTATTCTGCTTATCCAGAACAGTAATATGAGTTCATTTCACGACATATAGCACCATATAAGAACCTCAGCTCGCAGTTATTTTATTAACGGCAGCTTACTCAAAAGTTGTCCAACACTCTGATTCCAGGTCAGCCACTTTACACCATTGGATTTCGGATGTGTATCACGCAAGAAAAGTGAATACCATTCGATAATCGCTTCACTAATTACTGCAGGTTCCTGACCATCGAAATAATATGCATGCGTTTCGACAATCTCACGAAAAACAGGAATATTTCTAATAATAAGAGGTATATTCTTCTGAGCAGCTTCAATTAGCGGGAGCCCAAAACCTTCACCATTTGATGCAAAAATAAGCGCGCAGGATCTGGCATAGATTAAACCCAAATACTCATCGCTTATACCCTGCAACCAGAATAGACGTTTATTCAACTCAGGGCTTTTTTTGATTTCAGTGACAAGAGATTCTACATTCCAACCTTGCTTGCCAATAATACACAGTTGGAAATTATGGCCCTCAGCCCAAAGCTTTTTGAAAGCTTCAAGCGTTTGCTCATGCCCTTTTCTAGGTTCAAGTGTGCCTACCATCAAAAAGGTTGGCACCGCATCCATTTTCTGCAGAAAACTATTTGCAGAATCAGGTATACCTTTACTGGGCATACTACCTTCAAGATCAGCCCCTAAATGAAAACTGTCAACCTGAATATGTGGATTGGTATAATATTCCTGTTTCGATATCCAATCTTTAACTTCAGCAGCGACACTAGCAGAAATGCATATTAGTTGATCGGCATGAGAAGCAATACTTTTCATCCAAACAGGGAAGGCATTTTGTATTCCTATATCGCACCATTCAGGGTGCAAAATCGGTAACATATCATAAACAATAAAGCTAACATGCGCACCAGCTCTTCTTATATCTTCAATTTCAGTCAAAATGGCAGGAAATAAATGAGCAGTTAGGTCCGCAACCAGCAATATATCGTTTCGATTGAATAAGACCGGGCTATCGTCCCCCTTAACACCCGCATTAAAGTTGGCTGCATAAAAGCTATTCGCAAAACGATAGCATTCATCTATTGTGTAATACACAGGATAAATTTCATAGCCATCAACGCGCATAGCAACAAGTTGGTTCAATATACTACGAGAAACTCGTTGAATACCCGTTTTAGCATCATGGTGAATCAACACTGATACATCGACAAGTACTTTCTTCGTATGCTGGGAATAGCAACTTCTAGCTATTGCCCATGCAGTTTTAAGACGATCATGTTCGCTAACTCCTGGAATCTCTTTTATCTTTGTAAGATAATTAGTTATATCGAATGTATTTTTATTTTGCTGCTCGGTTTTATCCACATATTCTCCCATTATGTGAATAGCCCGCTGAGCCGATAAATCCCAAGAAAATTTTCCACTCTGCCTTATCGCATTCGCTTTAAGTTCAGCATAAAACTGAGGATCGGTTAATGCTTTGGTGAGAGTATCGGAGATCGCATCTGGGTTAGTAGGGTCAAACATTGCACTATCCCAACCAATGACCTCTGGTAAGCTGGTAGTATTAGAACCCAGCGTCGCAGCACCACATTTCATTGCCTCTAAAGGAGGGAGACCAAATCCTTCATGTAATGATGGAAAAACGAAAAGTGTACACAAATTATACAGAGCGATCAGGTCATCATCATCCAGGTAGCCTGTAAATATAAGTGAGGATTCTTTAATACCATTAAATCTGGCTAATTTTTTAATTCTCTCTTTATCATCTGCGCTAATTTTATATGCCAGAACAAGGTGATATGTATCTTGCAAATGACGAGGAAGTTTGCTATATGCGATGATAACAGCTTCAATATTCTTTCTGGGTTCTATCATAGCCAAAGATAGTATGAATTTTTCTGGCAAATGAAGTTTCGATGTCAGTGAAGAAATATGTTCATCAGAAATTTCAATCCTTCTAAATTTATCACTAACTCCAGAGGAAATATTAAAAATATTTTCGTCAGAAAAGTTAGCATGAATAATCGCTTCTTTGCGTGACGACTCGGAAATAGCAAGCAAACAAGTTGCATTAGACAACTCAGAAAGTTTGTCCATGTAGAATTGTTCAAGAAAAGAGTCTTGCAGATATGCTTTTTTATTGAGAAAAGGAATCAAATCATAACATATAACAAACGTTTTCCATCTGCAATCTTTCGGTATTGACACTGCAAAATCATCAAAAAAACCTTCAAAAAAACTACTGATAAGCACGATATCAGGAGAAATATTCTCGATTGCAATGTTCCGACACTCTTGAGTTATTCTATTGCGTGAGTGATTATTTTGATCCCGCCATTCAATCGGAGACACCCCAGAAAAAATATAGATATCATTGATCGATAGTATGTCTGCAAATTTTGACTTTACATTATTTATATTATCAACCGGGTATAGTCCGTTTATCAAAAGGCTAACACGATGATTGCCCCGATTTAGTATTATTGACCTGGTTAACTCTAAAGTATACCGTCCAATACCGCGAGTTTTGCTTTCTGACTGTAGTCCCTGAACATCAATTAGAATATGCAAGACGGTACCCTCAGTTATTTTTACTAATCATTCGATAAATTTTTTCAACGCTTTCTGGTATTAAACTTGAATTGTTTAATTGAGCATCAATTCTCATATCCTGAAAAACAGCTGTATTTTCACTATACATTGGCGCAGGAAATATTCGACCGTATATCTTAAAAGCTATCTGATACAGCCCCATTTTATAGAGAATTTTCCGTGTAATGTTTTTCAACCCAGGATTTCTTTGCAGCATCTTGGCTACCGATATTAAGCACCGTTTAATTAAATGCTTGATACGCTGTTTCATTCCATGTTGTCGCAACAAATGAAACTGCAGGCCAAGATAACGATAAGGTTTAGTCATTCGCCATGAACGGCTGTTCTTTAAATCTAATATTTGCTGCTGCAGTTCACGATTTTTCTCTAACTCCCGAGCAAAGACATTTAAGCATTCATTAATATCATGGATTGAACTTGATAGTTTAGATATCTCCACGAATGCCTGCTCAGTTCGTTCACTCTGCTTTTCAATATTTAGATCATAGCGATCACAGAGAGTATTTAATGTTACGCCATACTCTTGGGTGAATAAAGGAGTAAACTTTCCTAATAACTCGGATTCTGCATCTTTTTGCGCGATGATACTATAGTCTGGACTAACTTCTTTTAGCACATCAGACAATTTTACCGCCGCGACACCTAGTCTCAATGCTTCCTTCTCTTGCAAGCGTACCGATATACTTCTCTTAAAGTTATAATACTCAGGCAAGAAATTTAACAATAAAGGAGGAAGTGGGTGATTATGTGTAGGGTCCATATAAAAACTACAGGCACCTACATTCAAATTTTCAGGATTTGGTGTTTCGAGAATAAGCAACCCACCTGGCTTTAATACCCGCCGAGCCTGTTTAATTAGTTGTTGTAAAACATCAAAAGGCAAATGCTCAGCAATATGAAAGCCTGTAATTGCAGCCAACGAATCATCCTGTTGTTGTTCAAGAAACTGCAAACAATCCATTTTTAATACATTGAGGCCAATATCTTTAGCTCTTGCCAACATCCCATCATCAAGATCGACACCGATGTTTTTTATACCATTTTCATTTAGGATCTCTAGCCACTCACCCCGGCCGCATCCAATATCGATAATCGTACAATCAGGATAAATTTCTTTTAACGTTAAAACAAATGGAATATAGAAGCTAAGTAGTTTTTTTATCTCTTCAACTGAACCTCTATATCGTTCTTCAAACGAACGATAAAATCCTGCACCCATTAATGTATCTCCAATTCAGGCGGCAACCAAGCAACACCGACAAATTCATTTTTTTCAATATTAATAACATTGAAAACAACTGCCAGATCGCGCCATTCATAGTTTTTAGTTAGATGTGTGTTGGATGAATGTAAAGCTATTGCGATTGAATAAGATCCAATACCTAAGTTAGCATCAAATGAAAAAATGAATGAACGCTTATCACCTTTTTTTAACAAAGTCAGCGTTTGTTTTAAGTGATGGGTATTAGTTCCATAAACAGGTTGGCCAAGCCGATCTTTTATTACATATCCTACAACGAGCTCGGGAATGTCTTCTTCAACACTGATATTGACTTCCAATCTCACCCTTTTACCAACGGCAATACATTCTGTAATATTCTGATTTTCATCATAGAAATTTACAGATGAGATCGTAACCTCACCAGTCCCAGAAACTGTTTGTGTTTTTCCATTATTTTCAAGCTGCCTGATGGATTGATTTTGTTTATCTGCCAACAATGCGTTGTAAAAATCCATCACGGCTTCAGGTTCGCCTTCCATCTCGATGCGACCTTTATTTAACAATATTGCTCGGTCACAGATACTCTGGATAGCCTGTTTATCGTGGGAAACTAACAATAAAGTCGTACCCATTGCCCGGTATTGTCTGATACGTTCAAAGCTTTTATGTTGGAAATAAGCATCCCCGACGGATAGAGCCTCATCAATAATCAGAACATCAGGCCGGATCGCCGTCGCAACGCTAAATGCAAGTCTGACCTGCATGCCACTAGAGTAGACACGGACAGGTTGATCAATATAATCTCCAATTTCTGCGAATGCTTCAATTTCAGGCATTAATTCAGTTATTTTTTCGGCAGTAATTCCCAATAGCTGGCCTGCCATATAGGCATTCTGTCTGCCGGTAAAATCGGGATGAAAGCCCATACCGAGTTCGAGTAAAGCTGCAACCCGGCCAGAGATTTCGATGTTACCTGTCGTTGGTTTTGTCGTACCGGTAATAAGTTTTAATAGAGTACTTTTACCTGCACCATTGATCCCAATTACGCCTAACGCCTCGCCAGGTGCAACTTCGAAACTAATATCGTTAAGGATCCACTTCAGACTATGACGTGTTATATCAAATGGAGATATCCATTCAATCAAGCGACCGGTTTTAGATTTATATTGTCTGTATGCTTTACCGACATGATTAACTCTGATATGACTCATTATAATTCATCCACCATATCAGCTGCATGTTTGCGAAACATTCGAAAACCCACTATACAAAAAATAACCGCGAGGATTAAAACAGGTAATAGCGAATACCAATTAGGTTGTTGATGGTAAACGAAAATACTTTGATATGCCTGAACCACTCGAGTTAATGGGTTATATAACAGTACCTTTTGCGCCCATCCCGGTAACGAACTTAACAAATATACAATCGGCGTGAACCAGAACCAGAACTGAAGCACAACGCTTACTAATTGTCCAACATCACGGAAGAAAACGTTCATAACGCCGAGAATCATCCCCAAACCAGCTGCAAACATAATTTGCAATAATAGGATTGGAATGACTGCAAGGAATAGCCAACCGGGGAAGTTCCCAGTAAAAATGAGGAATAATATAAATAGACTAAAAATTATTGAAAAATTAAGTATTGCTGAGAATGTAACAATTATGGGCAGACATATCTTAGGGAAATTTATTTTTTTGAGCAGATTGGCATTATTAATAAATACACTCTGCCCTTTATCCATCATTTCCGTGAAAAGCCCCCAGGTCAAAACACCAGAACACAGATAAATGCTGTAAGCAAATGGCCCCGTATTATCGACCATTCTGGCCTTCATCACTTCAGAAAAGACTAAAGTATAAACCAGAATCATTGAAAGCGGCTGGAGTACCAGCCACAATGCACCCAACATACTTGTTTGATACCGAGACTGGAAATCACGTTTTATACTGCTCCAGATAAACCCTCGATAGCGATAAATAGCGGCTAACAAATCTCTCACTTTATTTCCTGCCTAACAGATTTAATAGTTCTTCTGTTTTACTTCCCATCAGTTCGATATTATTCCTAGATTCAACATTTAATCTGACTACAGGCTCAGTATTTGAAGTTCGCAAATTAAAACGCCAGTCTCCATATTCAATACTTACACCATCTGTGATATCGACCTCCAGGGCATCATGCTCATATTTATTGCGAATGAGTTGGATGACGCTTTCTGCATTTTCAAGCTTACGGTTGATTTCACCAGACGCAGGGAATGCGGTCATACGAGCAGAAACTAAATTCGTCAGCGACTGGTTCTTAACACACAGCATCTCAGAAACAAGTAGCCACGGAATCATCCCACTATCGCAATATGCAAAATCGCGGAAGTAGTGATGTGCGCTCATCTCACCACCGTAGATCGCATCCTCCTTACGCATACGCTCTTTGATGAAGGCATGGCCCGTTTTAGACATCACAGGAATGCCACCAGCTTTGGTCACAATATCGATGGTATTCCAGGTCAGACGCGGGTCATGAATAATCTTAGCTCCAGGTTCTTTTTGTAAGAACGCTTCAGCCAACAGTCCTACAATGTAGTAACCTTCGATAAACTGCCCTTCTCCATCAAACAGGAAGCAACGGTCAAAATCGCCGTCAAATGCGATCCCTAAATCTGCGCCATGTTCTTTAACAGCATCGGCAGTGTCTTTGCGGCATTCTGGTAACAGAGGATTAGGGATCCCGTTAGGGAAAGTGCCATCCGACTGGTGATGAACTTTAATAAATGAAACGGGGACATTAGCAGCAACGAAACGTTTTTCAATCGCGTCAATGACATGGCCTGCAGCACCATTGCCAGAGTTAACCACAAGCTTCATTGGACGAGTGAAGTTCGCGAAATCAATGTAGCCCATTAAGTGATCGACATAAGCGTCAATGATAGAAATCTTCTTGTAGCTGCCGCGCAGTTGGGCATCAACAGGCGCGAAATTATTTTCTTCGGCTAAACGCTGCACATCGCGTAGTCCTGTGTCACCACTGATAGGTTTCGCATTTTCGCGAACCAGTTTCATTCCGTTATAATCCATCGGATTATGGCTGGCGGTAACTTCGATGCCGCCATCTACACCAAGATGGAAAGTTGCAAAATAGATCTCTTCAGTCCCGCTTAAACCAATATCGAGGATATCGGTACCCGCATCCATTAGACCATTCGCTAATGCCAACTTCAGGCTCTCGCTGGTTAAGCGAACGTCACCGCCCACCACGATTGTTTTAGGCTTGAGGAATTCACCGTATGCGCGACCAATTCGATACGCAATATCTTCATTTAATTCTTCGCCTAATTTTCCGCGAATATCATAGGCTTTAAAACAAGTCAGCTTAGACATAGATCTTTTTACCTTAAAAATTAGCAACGACCATACTGGTCTTTAATACGAATAATGTCATCATCCCCTAAATACGAGCCAGATTGGATCTCAAGCAGTTCCAATGGAATCTTGCCTGGGTTTTCCAGTCGATGTTGTGCTCCGATGGGAATAAAGGTTGATTGGTTTTCAGTCAGCAGGAATTTTTGATCTTTAATCGTCACTTCACCCGTGCCAGAAAGCACAACCCAGTGTTCTGTCCGGTGATGATGCATCTGCATCGAAAACGCTGCACCCGGTTTAACCGTGATCCGATTTACATTAAAACGCTCGGTCTGTACCACCACATCGCATCGCCCCCACGGACGGTATATTTCCCGGTGACGCTTATATTCACTGCGATGATTAGCTTTAAGATACTCAACAACTTTCTTAACATCCTGCACCTGATCTTTATCAACGACCAGTACAGCATCTTTGGTATTAATGATCACCAGATTATCGACACCGATAGCTGCGACCAATTTTTCATCAGTGTTGATATAGCAGTTATTTGCGTTGTGCATGAAGGTATCGCCCGTCAGGACATTACCTTTTTTATCTTTAGGGCTCACTTCCCATAGTGCCGACCAGGAACCCACGTCACTCCAGTCTGCATCAAGCCCAACGACAACAGCGTCTGTCGTTTTCTCCGGCTTTGTTGAATAAATCGAACTTTTGCTGAGTTGAAGGATCAGATCACGTATCTTCCCGACAACGCAGACCGTTCCGTGGCAAAGCAAAAGTTCAAAATCACCAACTGGCCCACCTACAATAAAGCCCTCATCAACCGTGGCTCCATAACTTTCTGGCTGGATGATGAAGCTATTCAGGCCTGGTATGAGTCAGCAACACCTTCTTCACGAGGCAGACCTCAGCGCTATTCTGACCTTGCCATCACTACTGTGCTGGTCATTAAACGCGTATTCAGGCTGACCCTGCGGGCTGCGCAGGGCTTTATTGATTCCATTTTTTCTCTGATGAACGTTCCGCTACGCTGCCCGGATTACAGCTGTGTCAGCAGGCGGGCAAAGTCGGTTAATGTCAGTTTCAAAACGCCCACCCGGGGTGAAATCGCACACCTGGTAATTGATTCCACCGGGCTGAAGGTCTTCGGTGAAGGCGAGTGGAAAGTCAAAAAGCATGGCCAGGAACGCCGCCGTATCTGGCGTAAGCTGCATCTCGCCGTTGACAGTAAAACACATGAAATCATCTGCGCTGACCTGTCGCTGAACAACGTTACGGACTCAGAGGCCTTCCCCGGGTTAATCCGGCAAACCCACCGGAAAATCAGGTCAGCCGCCGCCGATGGCGCTTACGATACCCGGCTATGTCACGATGAACTGCGGCGTAAGAAAATCAGCGCGCTTATCCCTCCCCGAAAAGGTGCGGGTTACTGGCCCGGTGAATATGCAGACCGTAACCGTGCAGTGGCTAATCAGCGAATGACCGGGAGTAATGCGCGGTGGAAATGGACAACAGATTACAACCGTCGCTCGATAGCGGAAACGGCGATGTACCGGGTAAAACAGCTGTTCGGGGGTTCACTGACGCTGCGTGACTACGATGGTCAGGTTGCGGAGGCTATGGCCCTGGTACGAGCGCTGAACAAAATGACGAAAGCAGGTATGCCTGAAAGCGTGCGTATTGCCTGAAAACACAACCCGCTACGGGGGAGACTTACCCGAAATCTGATTTATTCAACAAAGCC
>NZ_JAOWIG010000079.1:0-18617 GCF_030332245.1 Citrobacter sp. Cy070 | reverse complement strand
CCTTTGAATGGGTTCATGTGCAGCTCCATCAGCAAAAGGGGATGATAAGTTTATCACCACCGACTATTTGCAACAGTGCCGGCATCACTACATTACGGTGATGATTTCCGGCTGTACTCAGTCAACTAAAGCTCGAAGCTGTATAACCATCTGACCTGCAATTCGTTGATGATAAAGGGTTAGACCCCGTGAGGCCTATCTGGCTATTGTACAGGATATACGTATCCGCTTAACGAACAAGAACCTCACGCGCGTCTTTCATCAGGGCCCGAATCGATGACGATTCATCATGGCCGTTTATAGTACCGCAGTCTCTCCCCTTTATTTTTACTGAAGAGCAGACAGAAACCATAAATACCGGCTTTGACATGCCGGGGAAGTCCTTATAGTACAATAATTTTCGATATCCAAACTGACCCCAAGTAAGGACGGTCGCGCCTGTGGTGGTTTTATCTCCGTGGAGCGCCTGGCCCCGGCCATAATTGTTAGTTCGATACCCCATGAGTCACGCCTCCGGGTATTGCCAGAAAGTCGGGGGCTTCAGCCATACCTTTGCGCGATAACAGCACTAATCTGTCCTGCGGGGTCGAGACAATTTCATCCCCGTTATCCAGTACGCTGCCCACCAGCGCGAGCCCTTTCTCGAAGTGTGTAGCTTTCTGGCCAGCGCTTGAAACAATCCGTGCAGATGAACCATCGGTATAAGTGACTGCATCACCCTCCACTGCGATTTTGACCATTTGACCGTTGCCTAGATCCATAACCCTGGCGCTATCAACAGCGGTTACGACACCACCTCGCGCAGTCAGGCTTCCCTCGACCGCAACACGCCAGATTGCTGTTACCGGGTGTTGGCGATCCCTTTCAGCGTTCTGCTCAATAATTTGTCGAGCATCCACATCCATTGCGGCCAGATCAGCGTCAGAGAAAGGGGATTTGTCAAAGTCGGCCAGCATTTGTTGAGTTGCTTCATTTGTAAACTGCTTCATCGTTATTACTCCTTATAAAATGTACGGATAAATTCCGAATTGTATACGAAGTAAGCACGAGTAAATTCTGAAAATGAACTGAGGAATCATATGGTTGCAATTTGTTATGTGCAGTTACCCACTTCTGGACAAGTGATAAGAAAAACCTGAAGAGTGATAGCGGAAAATAACTTTCGGAAAAGGAGGTGCGAAAATTCCTGGCTCCTGTCTATAATACTGTATGGATATACAGCACCACGAAGAGCAGAGCATTATGAAACTTATCCCAGTGACACAACAATCACCAGGCCAATTCCCGTTGTTCGTTGAGCCTGTCAGCGCAGGTTTCCCTTCAGTCGCTTCCGATTATGTTGATGAATTTATTGATCTAAATACTCACCTCATCAAACATCCATCTGCAACCTACTTCTTACGAGTAACAGGTTCATCGATGGTAGAGGCACGTATTCACGAAGGCGATCTGGTCATCGTGGATAGCTCACTTGAGGCGAAAGAGGGGGATATTGTGATTGCGACCGTTGATGGTGATTTCACCATTAAGCGGTTGCAGCTAAGCCCGGCTCCCGCGCTACTGCCAATGAATAGCCGGATGTCACCGATCTATCTGAAAGAAGGCGAAGAACTGGCCATTTTTGGCGTGGTGACCTTCATCGTGTACAAGGCCTTGTGATGTTCTGCCTGGTGGATTGCAACTCATTTTACGCCTCCTGCGAGAGAGTCTTTCGGCCCGATCTGGTGAACAAGCCAATTGTATGCCTTTCGAACAATGATGGCATGGTCGTGGCACGTTCAGCGGAAGCTAAAAAATTAGGTATCCAGAATGGTGACGTGTACTTCCAGAAGAAAGCATTCTTTGAAGCTAACGGTGTACATGTTTTCAGTTCTAACTATGCCTTGTACGCGGAGATCTCCCGTAGGGTGTGTGAGACATTATTTAAATTCTCCAGTAATACTGAGGTCTACAGTATTGATGAAGTTTTCCTTTCGTTTGAAGGAATGCAGAAAAATTATAATTTTGATGACTATGGAAGAGAAATAAAGAAAACCGTATTAAAGAGCACCCATATACCCGTGGGGGTGGGCATATCGACAACTAAAACTTTGGCAAAACTAGCAAATAAAGCTGCAAAAACATGGACTAAAACAGGCGGAGTGGTTGATCTCAGCAGTCCAGAAAGACAACGTAAATTATTGCCATATATTGACGTAAGCGATGTCTGGGGGGTGGGCCGGAGATATGCCACCAGACTGAACAGCATGGGCATCAGGACTGCTCTCGATCTGGCCAATGCGCCAACATCGCTTATCCGTAACACATTTGGAGTCGTACTGGAGCGAACGCAGCGCGAATTGAATGGCGAGTCCTGCATAGCCCTGGAAGAGGTGAGGAAGGTTAAGCAGCAGATCATCAGCTCGCGTTCATTCGGCCAGAAAATAGAGCACTACGAAGCAATGCACCAGGCGGTGTGTGAGTATGCCGAACGTGCAGGCGAGAAGCTGCGCGAAGAGAAGCAATACTGTCGCTGCATAACGGTTTTTATTGGCACAAGTTACTATTCGAAAACGGCCCCTTACAGTGGCCAGCAGACAGTCAAGCTGGAAAACCCCACCGCCGATACCCGGGAAATCATTGCGGCTGCGGTCGCAGGGCTCCGGCATATCTGGCAGGAGGGATACCGATACCATAAAGCCGGAGTGATGCTATCTGACTTTTATGATAGCGCCACCAGCCAGCTCGATTTGTTTGGTGAGAACCGACTCTTTGCCAATGGTGAAGCGTTGATGGGCGTGATGGATAGAATTAACCGGTCAGGTCGGGGGAAATTATGGTTTGCGGGCCAGGGCATCGACAAAGACTGGACGATGCGGCGGGAGTTATTGTCACCATCCTATCTCACTAACATTAATGAAATCCCTCGCGTCAGGATTGGCTAATCAGCAGTGAAAACTTCATTCGTCATCGATAAAATTCGTCTGTAAACAAAACGAACTTGATATACTCGGTTTCGCTTGTTATGAGTATGTATGTACATACAGTCCTCCGTGCAGCGGAGGGAGTTTAGAGCCCTTTTTCGGGGATAGAAATGAATATCTCAACAACTTTCCAGACGCTGGAGAGCGAGATCACACAACTTCGTGGAGTGCTGGGTTCCCGGCTTCCGCTCAAGGCGAGTGTCTGCGTCCTGCCAGCCGTTGCTGATGGCGAAGAAGATATGGCCATCGAACACATCATGCCTGAGCTGAAACAGGGACACGATGCTGTCCATGCTGCCTGCGCGGCATACGCTGACCTGCATATCAGGGATGGCTATTCGCAGAAGTCCGCTCGGCGCACTACCGGCGTATTATGGTACGACAATACAGATGCGGAATTCTCTCAGCTGGTTACCCGTTTGGTGACATCCATCAACCAGCATAAAGAGAGCATTCAACGCCACATCATCGAAAACTACGGTGGTGATCGCCGACCGGAATACATGCGCTTCAACGCGCTGCATAGCGCCTGCCCTGGTGTCATGACCCTGCATCTCTATCGGCAGCTGCGTATGTTTGATAATGCTAACGTCAATCTGGTCAGTTTCGGCTGGAGGCAAAAGACGCTTTTTAGCAGGGTTAACAAAATCGAGTTGCTCCAGAAGATGGGCAAGGACATCGAGGAAGATGAAGATAAATCAGTCAGACTCAACTCGTTGATTAAGGCTATTGCGCGTGTACCGGAAGAAAAGCTTCGCTTACGCCGTCCGGTTAAAGTGCATCCAGCTGCAAACATCGCGATGGCTGATCCTGAACACCCCGACCAGATACTGCGTCTTTCTGCCGCTTCATCTATGCCGTTCATTATCATTCAGGATGAGCACGTGAAAATTCGGCCATTGCCAGAGTTCGTGGCCAATGAAGTAAAGCCGAGGAGTAACCGCCTCAAGACAGATGTGATCGGTATATTCCACGGCGAAAGTATCGAAATGATTCTCTGACCACACCGGCCAAAGGACTGGCCGTATTCCCCCCTCATAATTTCGTCACTCGCCGTCCATGCCATACCCTGAAACTAATATTGAAAATTCATTATGTTCAGCAAGGAATGTGGCGTGAAATACTTTGAATGTGCGCTCAGGTTCAGAATCGCCCCAGGTGACGTGTATGGGATCCACCAGCAACTGGATAAGGTAGTCCAGGAACGTTCTGGGTCGCGACTCCCATACACCTTCTACTCTCGCAAACAAAGTGCCTCCGACACCCAGGTTGTTCTGAGAACGGCTGTTGCACTCGGGCTCCCTGGCGAAGTCATGAAGGAAATCATGTTTGTGTCTGGCCAGAAAATTCGAATCTGCGGCTCGCTGGCCACTATTCGACGCGAGGAAGCTGGAGGCCGGAAAAGAGAGATTTGTCCACCTGCCCATGAACTCCCGGATTATATCCACTATCACCTGGAACGGGCCGGAGTGATCTGTGGACGGTTACGTATCGTTCGAAGCACCAAGTTCCATATTATTAAGCCCGGGAGCGTTGGCCGTACATCCCACAAGATCATTGTACCGATGAGCCAGTACGATGCTGAATGCGTGATTGAAGATGTCGGCGCACTTGAACAGGCATACGCTTTCGGGATCGGCAGAAAGCGGATATTCGGCTTTGGCTATATGAACAGCATCGAAGTGCTTTCCTGAACAGGCCATTAAGCATAGTTATTATCTGAATTTCAAACCGACTCGCAAACTTACGGCATTAACACTTCTGATACACCCTTTAAATGCTGTAAACTGTTGTAGCCCTTACTAAATCGTAAGAGTGGGGATTTGCAGCCCCGACTAATGACACGCCGTTCATGTACTTGAACGGTTCGCACTCGCTCGCCTGTTTTTTGTCAATGGTGGGTCGGGGCGTGGGAGCCTTACGGCTCGCCAGTCGTCATTAGCTGGTACTGCAAACCATGTTCCGATTCACCACCAAAGGAAATGGAGATGGAAAAACAGGACTGGCATAAGGCAGACATCATAGCTGCGCTACATAAGAAAGGTTTGTCACTTGCCTCACTGAGTAGGGCTAACGGTCTTTCAAGCAGCACTCTGGCAAATGCACTGACACGTGACTGGCCTAGAGGCGAGATCATCATCGCTAATGCAATTGGTGAAGAACCTCAAGAAATATGGCCAACCCGATATTTTGATAAGGCAGGAATGCCGATCAAGAGAATCATAAGAAAACCGGTTTAAATGAAAAAGGCTGGCATTTTTGCTGGCCTTATATACCTCCTGGCTCTGCTACTGAAACCACTAACACCGATCAAATGGTCATCAGCGAAATACCCCGTTCATTTCTATTGACCTCTTTACCTCCATGTAATCAAATTGATGGAATAATAACGGTTACGAGAGACAAACTGATGACGGTGTTATCTGCCCCTGAAATGCGCTTTGGAACCAAACAGGATGTTCCCTTTATCATAGCGGTGATTCGCGACGGTATGCGGGATGGGTATTTTAACTTTGATGATGATGACGGACTGTCTCAGTTCGAAAGTCAGATCTCAGAAGCCATTGCCAGGCGGGAACGGGGAGAGAATTGCGCCGATTTCTTGTTTGTCTTTGATGCTCAACATAATGGCGCAGCGATAGGTTTTGCCCTACTGACGGGCAAAAATGGTGCAAATGGACTTGCTTCACATCTGGAAATCAGGATGTTTGGTGTTACCAGGAGTCAAAGACAAAAAGGATTTGGGCGCTCCATGTTGCAAAGTATTCTGGATGCTACTCCCGGCCATAAAGTGGAGGCATCCTGTCTTCCTGCATCAGTTGTCATGGCCAGGATGCTGACTAATGCGGGTTTTCACGTCAAAGAGATAAGCCCGTTTGGAAAGCGTACTTTCAGACGCTAATGTAAAATTCAGATAAAAAAACCGGCTGACGAATTCAGTCGGTTTAGTAATCCTGCAAAAGGATGCTGGACAGCGACGGACGACTTCAGAGCTGTGGCAATGGCCCCTGGTTATCTTCAGTCGCAGCCTGGTCTTTATCCGGGGTGGCCGTTGCAGTCCGCGAGGCATCAAATGAGAGCGTTGGGTCGCTGAGAGTCAGGATGCCAGTGTCTTCAACTTCTCGCGTTGTCAGCGTAAGCTCAGATTTACTGTCATCACACTTATTCGTTTTCTCCGCCAGTGCCTTGCACCAGATATAACGACCTCTCTGGGCATCAGAGACTGAAGGCTCTCCATATTTCTCGATCGCCGACTTCAGTAAGAGATCAGGGTTGCTGAATGAAAAGCGGATTTTGTAAGCCACCGGCTCAATGGGGTCAACTGCCGTATCGGGGATAAAATAGACCACCGTCTCCTGGTGAGCATCTCCCCAGAAAATACTATTCAATGAGTTGTTACTGTAGCGCTTTTGAATTTCTTCACCAGCAGACTGGCCAAGTTTGTCAGTGATAGCAGTGATCGCTTCAGAAGCTGTCATCCGCAGGCTTACCGGCCCTATAGAAAAAGACATAACATCAAAGCTATTCAGGGGGGTAATGGTGCTTTCTGGAGCGGTAGATGAATCGGGTACGTCATCACTGTACAGACTGTCATCCCCCGGAGAAGGCGTTACAGGTGCTGAATTTTGGATGTCAGGTGTGTAGCTGGGATCGGGAGCGTATAGGCCCATTGTATCATTCTGTACAGCAGAATATACCGAAGCGGTCGGCAGGACGGTAAGGAGCGCAAGGGCGCAGTATCCAAGGTATCTGGTCATATTCACCTCGTCAGTAGCAGTTGTCCTACTGTAACAGCGCGAGGTTTGAGAACATCATGGAAATGGGGTCAAAGCGGGGCGAAAAACAAGCCTGATTCACATGGCTTACGTAGCAGCATGGAGATCTCCTGAAGTCGGAGAAAATGAGTCAGATAACGCGAATATCGAAAATGGAACGAAGTACTTAATTACCTAACAGGAGGTACATGTTAACCTGACGAACATTGCTTACTGCCTATTTGTAGATTCAGGCTACAGGGAGAATCCAAGTGCCAAACTGCATACCCCTTAATCCGGTATTACCTAAAAACTTCGACGATACACCTAATGAAAAGCGCTCAAAGTCTCAGCTTGATGCCTGGTGGGATCATCCATATGGCATTACTTGCCCGGACGGGAAAATCACTGTTCGATGCCTGAATGGAGGAGCTTGGGATCGTTCGACAGTGCTGGGAGTAGCGGACAATTACGAAGAAGCCTGCGAGCTCGCAGAGCGCGAGCAATCAGCATGGGTCAAACGCCGTGCGGAGCCAATATTCTACTATAGCGGTGAAGCTCCATTCAGAGCGATAAGGGATGCACAACGTCCTGATCAGGAGCAGACCTTTGTCGCGTCTTTTGACACGCAAGATGAGCTAATCAGCTGGCTTAATAGTCAGAAAACCAGTTAATACCAAGTCTGGAAGTCTGCTTCTCAACAAACTTCCACATTTGATTATCAAGCTCCCCATAATTTGGGTTCAGTATAAACATTCCATTACGTTCTATTCCCCTCATTACATTCATCTATCCGTAAATTTCGTTAGCCAGCACATCGGGGTGATACTGATGTCAGGTAAACAAAACGGATGCAAAAATGCAGACATGTTCGGAAGTCCTGGCGGTTGAAATATTCAATCAAGTTGGACGTGAGGCAGCTATTGCTCAATATAACTTAATTTGTGAAATAGCCCAGCGACGTTACGAAGACAGCCTGGCCAAATATGGTTCCGTGCCAGCTGGTTTCACCGCGCTCAATTTCCTCCATCCGGCAGAACTTCAGGAGCGTTACATCCTGGGGTTGGGAATTCAGCTTTGTATCGATGAGCAGCATGAAGCCAGGGAACGGGTTTTAGCTCGCTGCCTGGCAAGAAAAAGGGCCGCATAAACAGGTGATAAAACAACTCAGCTATAGCTGAACACGCACTAATTGGCTATGTTAACAAAACGAACAAGGTGGCGATTATGTACAGTGAATCTATCGATCGTGCTATCAGTATCCTCAAGGACGCGGGCGAAAAAATCGGTATGGAACTGGGTAGTAATGTGACATCTCAGGAATCAGAACTGCTTGAGGATGCGCTGGTGGGCCTGACTAAAGTTAAAGGGCAACTCTGCGGTAATCACTCCTTAACTGATGTAAAAGCGGACGTCGTGCCTTTTAGTCTCAGTTCGACGAAGAACGTCGATAGCCCGCATTAATTAACAACCACCAACTGGACGGAAGGGATATGACTGAAGACAACGCCGGTAGTGTTTCTGGAAAAGCACAGAACGCCCCAAAAGCAAATGCCCACCTGGACAGGCTCTTTGATTTCATTGTGACAGAAATCAAAGAGCAGGGTGCAGCACCGTCTTACGAGCAGATCTGTTCTTCTCTGGGGTATTCAAAAGGGCTCGTTTCCCGGCGTATCCGGCAGTTGCATGACCAGGGACGAATCATTATCGATGGTGAAAGAAAGTCTATGACGCTGCGCGTAGCGAAAGGACAAGGTCATGATGACATTGCCGAACTCCCGGACATGACCAGTGACAGGAAAGCAATCATCACGTATGTCAAAAAATACATGAACAGAAATGGTGGCCGTGGGCCATCAGTTCACGCAATAGGGAAAGCGCTCGGCTTCTCGAATAACAAGGCGCGTAGACATGTGGACTATCTCGACGAAGTAGAGAGGGTACGTTACAGCCCTCATCTTAATGAAGTAATCGTTATCAATCAGGGTGATTACGTTAAAATTACCCAGGACAACGATGAACCACCGAGCCCGGCAGAAGGTTAGCCATGATTCGCATATGGAGAGAAGTTGTAAACGTAAAGGTTCAGGACGGGAGCCGTAACGGACGAATCTGGTTTCTTGAACTTTCGTGTGGCCATCATGCTGTCAGACGTATACCTCGATTACGTCTGCATAATCTGACGCAATTCGAACGACTTGAGCCACCAGCTAAATGTCACTGTGTATTGTGTGAAATAGATGCTATTGCAGGACAAAAATAGCAATAAACACAACATAAAAGCCCTCAATTTGTCCCCATTGTTTTTAGCCTGACAGCATTGGTACTGATAGCCTAATCATATTTAAACGCATAACCCTATGGTGGACATATGAAAAAAGCTGTTTTTGGCCTTTTAGCACTATTGCCCTTCATAACCAGCGCAGAATCGATCGATCCGAACGATTTCTATGCTCAGCAGCCTTCTCAAAACTACCAACAACCTGCTGCCAGCGAGCAACAGGACGATGCTGACAATTCCAGTGACCAGACAGCTGCGATCGTATTGAACCTGGAAAGTTACAAACCGCTGGGGAATTTTGTAGTCCCCCAGGGAGTAGAACGCCCATTCATTGGTCTTATTAACAGCAAAATTTTCATACTGTCTGAGCAACCAGATAAACGCTTGGCTGGCCTATGGATAGGTCGTAGTCAGGATGGTCGTGAAGCACTTTGTGGTTACCTGAACAACAGTATGCAGGTCAGAAAATGTTATTACATCTTATATCGTGAGTAAAAAATGGGGCCGTAGCCCCATTTATTTTAATGTTTGAATGAGGGTATAAAGGGTATTACTGGATTTGTTCCTAGCGAAGCTAATTCGTTAGGCGCAAGATAACGTCGCAGTTCAGTAATCAATATATCAACTGATTTATCCCAGCCATCTCTCACAATGTTTAGAATGTGCCGAGCTGGATAATGTGTTAGAAAAGGATGGTTGGGGCCAAATTTATTAAGGTGTTCAATAGTACCTATTGCATCGAGATAATCTGTAACAAGATGGTGTTCTGACTCAAAAATAGCGACAAATTTATAACCATCAGCAGCGTTTACCCACTGGCAAGTACAGTCATTAAGCTGAAATTGATTAGAACGTTTTTCCCCCTTGGGTTTAGGATTGACTCCAATACCAAAAGACAAATACAAACCTTTCCTTCCCCAGAAGGCCGGTCTCTTCAAGTCCTGACCATTGTTTCCTTCGACCTCTCCAAGAATGCCAAACAAAGTAGCTGATTCTTGGTTAGGATTCGTTCTCATACGGAAAAGAATGCATAGATCTGCAAACTTTAAGCTATTATAAACTGAATTATAAAAGACATTCTCATGGCCAAGTAGATAAGGATTATGCTCTACCGCAAAATTAGTGCCACTTCTAAAGTCACGGCAGCTAATGAATACACCAAACTGGCTCATATTAGCGAGGATATCGACATTGCGATAATCAGACAAATTAATAAGTATAGTATTTAAGACTTCTCTACCTTCATAACTCATCAGATAGTGGCAGAGCAAATTTTGTAGACCGAAGTTTCTGAACTGATCTTTAATTAAAGAAAAATATCCTTCACCAGCTAATGAAACTAGGTTTCTCATTGTTGGTGTATGTTTCCCCATGAGAGGGGAATTAAAACGTACCTTCATCCGGTTATTATCATAAAGGGTTTCAATAATTGAGCAAAAGTGCATCGCCCAATACGCGTTGTTATCACCAATTAAACCGGGTTTCACTACAGTAGTTTTAGAAAAATCCATTCTGTCTCCAAAGCAGTAATCAGTCACTCATAACACGATATTTGCAGTGAAAGTTATATCTGTAAGCAAATTTCGTCAGCTGTTAGCGTCGTATTAGGCTTAGTAAAAAGCCGGAGGTAGATATGCCTAAAGACGATGTTGCAACAATCATAATCCAGAATGGGTTGACGCATAAAGTAAATGTGATCTGCAAATTCAGCGCACAAATCGACAATCAAATGTTCTCATTCATCATCCATCGCACATTAAGCGTATGTCGATATGCGCTTGTCTGTAAGGCAACAGGCCAAAGAATTGCAGTTCTTGATACCAGTCGAGTAAAGGCACTTGGTATGGAAGCAGCAGGTAAACTAGCGCTATCAGATCTGGCCTCATCATTAGGCGAGACTAGACTTGCTGCGATTCTGACAAATTCACTTCAGAGCAGGAGCGCGGCAAGTGAGTGATTTAATCGACGATAACTTTATTATTCCTGCACTGAGTAGCATAGCAGGCATCACCACGCCACTATCAGGACAAACGTACAGGAACGCTCCAGATATCGACATATCTTGCTATGACGTGATAATCATTTGCCTTAGCGGCGGAAAAGACTCCATAGCCTGCCTTCTCCACTTAATTGACATCGGGGTCGATCTGTCCAGGGTGGAACTCTGGCATCACGATGTTGATGGCCGCGAGGGAAGTACTTTAATGGACTGGCCATTTATGGCCGACTACAACCGCAAAATAGCTTCAACATTTCAGATACCGTTGATGTTCTCCTGGCTTCAGGGAGGAATGGAAGGTGAGATGCTGAAAGAGAATGGCTACAGTCGCCCGCAATGTATCGAAACCCCAGATGGATTAATAATCGCGGAACGTGATATCCAGCGAAGCACTCCCGCCACGCGACTTCGGTTCCCTCAGCAATCACCAAGCCTTAAAACACGTTGGTGCTCATCAGCACTAAAAATTGATGTTGGTCGGCGAGCACTCACAAATCAGAGACGCTTTGACGGAAAAAAGGTGCTTTTTATTACGGGGGAAAGGAGAGCGGAAAGCTCTAATAGATTCAATTACTTACAACTGGAGCCACATACCAGCAGTTGCAAAAAAAGACAAGTTGATGCCTGGAGGCCAGTACTTGAATGGTCTGAAGAACAAGTCTGGGAGATTTTAGCAAAACATCGTGTTACAGCCCCAGTACCGTATCGTCTTGGATGGGGTCGCAGTTCATGCTTAACGTGTATATACAACAGTGCTCGCATATGGGCAACCATCAAACATTATTTCCCCGAGCGTATTCACGCAATGGCCAACTATGAAAACCGCTTTGGGGTCACTATCAGTCGTAAACGAATAAATGTTCTGGATCTAAGCCAGAATATTTCTCCTATTAATATCACGGATGAGGAAGCGCTGCTGCAAGCGGTAAATCCGGTCTATACATTGCCCGTCATTAACATGTCAAAAGAATGGGTGCTACCTGGTGGGGCGTACAACCGGGAGAAATGCGGGTCAGACTAATTAGCCATCAGCGATTTATAGCTGAGATTTCGTCACCTGAATATTACGTGGAAAATAGATATCAAATAGCAACATTGATACAGGCTTAACCGCCTCTGAAGGAAATATTATGACGATGGTAACGGCCAGAAATTGTACTGAAACACGGTTCAACCAGTTATGGGATGCTCTGCATGAAAAAAGCAGTGCGGAAAACGAATCCTTGTTTCAGCAAGAATTGCATCGCTGCCGCAGTAAACGTCAGCGAAGTAAACTGGCCGGGCGATTCGCCGGTGCCTGGCAAACCTTATTCGATGCCTTCTGTGAAGGTCGGGTCTTCTGCTCACTTCTGGACTCGGTTATCCACCAGGAGAGTATCAGCGAATGGCAGGTTGAAGAGTTAATCTCATTCACTTCTGCCCAGATGTCGACTCTATACAAAGGGTAGAGGTAGATATGGGACAAAGAAAATGTGCAGCAGCGTTCCTGCTCGCTGAAGAAATGTACCAGATACCAGCGACCAAATCGGTGATACTTGCCCGGGACCTGGAAGAAAGAGGGTTGTATCTCCGCGCTGCCAGGCAATGGGGAGAGGTCATGTTTGAACATACCCAGTGTACTGAGTACATTGTTGAACAACGGGAACGTTGCATTCGGTTATCCAATTCTCGCCATGAAGACCGTATCAGACAGCATGAGCAGGCAAGTGATCTTCAATATATTCACAAGCATATTAATGATGTATACACACGGATGGGACTAAAAGACGATGGTGTCTTTAATACCGCCTGATTTGTCGACCTTTTCCGTTCATTAAAAAATGAAACTGAGGAGAATGAGCGCACTCTTGACTGATTTTGACGGAGGATTACGTAAGTGGTTAAACAAAGTTTATTTGACCTTATAGGAGCTACCACGGGCCCAGAGCGAGATATGTTGATCGTAAGCCTTCAGTCTCTACATCGTGAACGAGTAAGCTCATACAATGCATTGTGTACAGCCTGCTCAATCTCTGGAGATAAAGTCCCGCCAATGTCTTTATTCGGCATAGACGAGGTTACTGATGCACTACGCCGGTTAGGTGCATTACCGATCAGATAGTTCTTCAAGTAGTCAGGGTGAACAGGTTTGAATTGATACAAACGGCCTATGCTGAAGAGGAACAGAGATAACTGATGAAAACAAACGAAAACCTGCTGAACAGCATTGGAAAAAGTATTCGAATGTGGCGAGATAACTGCTTCCCTCCATTTCAGCGAGCGTATGGAACATGGTTATTGGTTCTGGTTTCGGTTAATGCCGGGATATGGTTTTACATAACCTCTGACTGGTCTGTACAGTTCGTCGGCAATATAGCAGGGCTCTTGGTTTTCCCAATGCTGGGTCGAAAGGTTTTTACAAAACGCGCCAGATCTTGGCAAGAAGAACTGGATATTAAGCTGGCAAAATACAAACCGCATAACATAGCTGCATGGAGGGAGTTGCAGGCTTATGCCTTGGAATCCAATACGCTATCTTCACAAATTGTTGAACGGTGGTATTTCAAAGAGCGGGAATTTATCAAGACGGCCCAAAAAGGGAAGCCGGGTAGTTCTGAACTCAAATTTCTCAAGAATAATACTGGATCAAAGCCTTAAGGAATCTGAGAGCCGGTGCGTAATGCAGAACCCACAGCCGAAGGGTTTTGGGAGTTAAACTGATACAGCTTTTACCGTGAGGTGGGATTTATGTCGAATGTCTTGCAGAAAGAAAACATCATCATGTCTCTGCCTCATCGTGACTGGAGTTGTGAAGTCATCGAGTGCCGATTAAAAGTGTGCCCCGTACCTGACGAACTCGACAGGGGGAATAACATCTTTTTCATCGTGGAAGACCTTTACCAGCTACGCGAGAACAGTGAATCACTTAACGTGCTTGGACAAATTCTGGCGAAACGTTTCCCACACATACCACCAAAAAGAATGCACCTTGTGCTGCACCGACGTGATGTGCAGAAAGCTCATGGAGTAGCCATCCACCTCTACCGCTTCATGCGTAGCGAGAAAGAAAATAACCGTAGTATTTTCATTGGTCGTAACCCTACTGAAGTTTCCCAGAAGACGGCATACGCCTCGATGTGCATTTTCTGACCACCAGCTGTTGAATCGTCACAATAGCCGACATAGTCGGCTATTTTTTTACGCTAAGAAAAACCATTTATGCCCACAAATTGCGGTTGAAAAAGCTATTTATTTTTGGGTGCAAAACGTCCTCATTCTCACTGTAACAATAAATTTCAACATGTGATTATAGTGAGAGTCGAAGCTGAAACATGAATGGTGGCTACATATGCATGATCTCCAGAATTCGTTAACTAGCAAAAATACCAACATTATCCGTGCTGAATTTGAAAATATGCTTTCTGCGCGTGGAACATCTATCGTGCGTTTTGATACCAACGCAGGGGCGAACAGCGGCGAGTATATAGGAAAAGGAATTCAACGTGAGTGGGTTGGGTATTTGCTAAACCATACGAGTTCTGGCCATACGGTCAAGGCATTTGAACCGGTGTATTCTATTCCTTTAAAAATCAGGCCAGACCTTCAATCCAGAAATATTGCAGACCACCAGACTAAAGTAAAAAAGTTATTTGAAAGTTATGATGAAGCGTATCTTACAGCCGCTATAGACTCAGAAGAGTATTGCAAGCCATTCTGGGTTTATCAGAATGCAGATGACGGTCATTACTCGATCAGTACTCGCGGTTTCAAAAATGCAAATGCACCTGCAAGCATTCCGAGCGATAATCGCATTGATATCGCTCAGATGAAAATGGGATATCCCATGCTCGATTATTGCCATAACATTATACCGTCCTCAGTCGTGCGATTAGGATTTAATGGGCGAGTGTTTACGCAAGGTAAGTATTATTACACCAATGAAGAGGTTTTCAGTTGGTTGTCCCGGAACCCGGATAGCGCAGTTTTCATTACGTTCCCAAAAGTTAACCAGACTGATAGATCTGAATTGATGTCAATTATGAAACGAGAATTCCTGAATTCGTGGGGTTTATTCTCATATTATCGCTGGCTGGGACGCAGCACCGCATTACTGGCATTGAGCCCGGTCAGTTCTAATGCTTCTGTTAAGTTAAGAAGTAGCAATGCACACTTCTTCAAAAATGCAATGCTGGCTGTTAACACGATCATTCCTAAAGGTAACGGAATTTCGTAATCGGAATAGTTACCGTTAGAGTGATTTAAAGATCGATTCATTCTGGAAATTGAACGAAGAAAATTTAATGGGAGTAACTATGACTGCACTACGCCGTATCTCAACAGAACCAAGCTGGACTCCAGTTGGCATCCGGGGCGAAGGGTTACCGACTAAAGCAGGTGTATACCGTTTTATTGTTCCCCGGGAAGCCGATAGCTCAGAACATATTGAGTTTCTGGCGTTAGTGCGCTGGCGTAAACACGGTGTTCATCAACTGTTATTTCCCACCTTTGAATACATCGTATGCGACGAGAATATCGTGCTCCCAGAAGGCACATGCTGGCGTGAACGCGAACCGTGGGATCCAGATACGCTGGGGGAAACCGAGTTCATCATCGTTCCTGAAATGAGCGCGGGTGCTCAACGCTGTCCGTTCTGCAAAGAAGTTCCGCGCATCGTTGGTGATAAATACAACTTTGAGTATAAGGAAAACTACATCACGAAAATGCCTCACCGGTTTAACCGCCTGTGGTTCAGCTGCTGTAAATGGGTTGCTCCTGTGCCCACTTCTGGGATTCAGTCACTGATTACGGCCTGGAACAAAATGCTCGGGTCATCCCGGTAGGAGTAATGATGAAATGTGCGTACCTACGAAAGTTTCTGATCATTGCTTTCATAACCGGCATTAGCGGATGCCAGAGTCTCGGAATAGGGTTAAGCCTGGATGAGCGCTACCAGAAGGCTTATCAGAAAGTACTGGCTGACCCTAATGACGATAACATTAAGACTTTCATGAAACTCAGCCAGGAAAAAGGCGAAAGAGACATGCAAGAGGCAAATTCGAAAGCCGCAGCCGACACTCGTGAAAGCGATAAGGGGTTTACTGAGTATTTTAAATCATATGGCAACGATGGATTTAAGCGGGCCAGACAATAAGAAAGAGGTCATATGTCATTACAGCAATCGCATGAAAATCTGGAGTTCCTGAAGGGGGCGGTCTGGTGCGCCGCAAAACTCGTTCAGGAAATTGGCGATTCAAAAGGTGCAGCTATTCTTATCACAAACTTGCCGGTTGGAATTTTCCCTCAATGTAGCGAAAGGGATTTATTTGTTCTGAGGCAATATGTCAGGAAAGATCTGCCACTTGGTATTGATGCCGAATATAGCGATATCAGGCCGGTCTTAATTGATTATCTGGGAGAGCCAGTAGACCTTCCTGAGTGTGAACTGGATAATTATGAACCGGCTCCTGGTGAAATGCTCCGCTGGGGAGTAACTGGAGATCTCAGTTCCGGGACACGATGTGTGCTGGTGGATAATCTTGCTTATCTCGCTGAAGCAATTGGTATCAGCAACGCACTAAGGCAACAGGCCGCAGAGTCAATCCAGCGCACCCTGTGATTAGTGAGTCGCCCCGAATTTCGTAAGCAGCATAAATGCCCTTAATCTTTATCCTACATATTTCAGGTTGTTGGGGTTTACCATGTACAAAGACCATTTTCCACAAGCGTGTCCTTCATCGATAAAAGAGGGCCAGTCATGCTGGCGGGTATTTATTGATATGGACGTAGACAACCCGTCGAAAATAAAAACCAGCGTCGAATTAATAGAAGTTGGCGTAAAAACAATTCGAATGAAAAAGAATGCGGCAGAAGGCAGTGAAAAAACTGTTTTTCTTGTGGATAAAATCCCTGGAATCACATTTATCAAAATTCGGCCTAGCGACAAAAAGCCAAGCGTCTGGAATACAAGCATCAGCAGTTTCTATAAACATGACGTGGAAATCGGGAAAACATTCCCCGTTGGTATCAGAACGACTAAAAGCGCTGCGTTTCGTACAGCAACAAAAAAAGTTGAACAGAGTATGCAAGAATACACTGATACTATAGCTAAGCTTGAAAACGACTATGTTAAGAATGAGACGGAGATTGCTGAGTACAAAAATGAACTCGCTGCTTACCAAACAATACTCCAAACCCTAAAACGTATGGCAAAAAGGCATCTCAAGCAATAATACATTTCGTCTCTTTTCAGGTAAACAAAATGGAAACACAATGTATTTTCATTGCAGGTTTCAAAAATTGTTTCACTCTGGGCCATACATGTTTAGTATGGGGACATAACAAAGAGAACGCTGGCGAGTACGCTGGCATAAAGATCACCTTTCCCGGCCTGGCCGGGATTTTTTTTGTCTGATGTGCCGTCCTTCTCACCACAAACTTAATATCCTGACTATTTTTATGGATGTGCAGTGCAATTATTTAACGAATTACCATTCGTCACCAGACCGGACAGGCTGATAATAATGTCATCCGATACAGAGCTGGGGAGGGTGTATGACTAATCGTGGCTATAGCAAAGTAATTAGGCTTTGTTGAATAAATCAGATTTCGGGTAAGTCTCCCCCGTAGCGGGTTGTGTTTTCAGGCAATACGCACGCTTTCAGGCATACCTGCTTTCGTCATTTTGTTCAGCGCTCGTACCAGGGCCATAGCCTCCGCAACCTGACCATCGTAGTCACGCAGCGTCAGTGAACCCCCGAACAGCTGTTTTACCCGGTACATCGCCGTTTCCGCTATCGAGCGACGGTTGTAATCTGTTGTCCATTTCCACCGCGCATTACTCCCGGTCATTCGCTGATTAGCCACTGCACGGTTACGGTCTGCATATTCACCGGGCCAGTAACCCGCACCTTTTCGGGGAGGGATAAGCGCGCTGATTTTCTTACGCCGCAGTTCATCGTGACATAGCCGGGTATCGTAAGCGCCATCGGCGGCGGCTGACCTGATTTTCCGGTGGGTTTGCCGGATTAACCCGGGGAAGGCCTCTGAGTCCGTAACGTTGTTCAGCGACAGGTCAGCGCAGATGATTTCATGTGTTTTACTGTCAACGGCGAGATGCAGCTTACGCCAGATACGGCGGCGTTCCTGGCCATGCTTTTTGACTTTCCACTCGCCTTCACCGAAGACCTTCAGCCCGGTGGAATCAATTACCAGGTGTGCGATTTCACCCCGGGTGGGCGTTTTGAAACTGACATTAACCGACTTTGCCCGCCTGCTGACACAGCTGTAATCCGGGCAGCGTAGCGGAACGTTCATCAGAGAAAAAATGGAATCAATAAAGCCCTGCGCAGCCCGCAGGGTCAGCCTGAATACGCGTTTAATGACCAGCACAGTAGTGATGGCAAGGTCAGAATAGCGCTGAGGTCTGCCTCGTGAAGAAGGTGTTGCTGACTCATACCAGGCCTGAATAGCTTCATCATCCAGCCAGAAAGTTATGGAGCCACGGTTGATGAGGGCTTTATTGTAGGTGGGCCAGTTGGTGATTTTGAACTTTTGCTTTGCCACGGAACGGTCTGCGTTGTCGGGAAGATACGTGATCTGATCCTTCAACTCAGCAAAAGTTCGATTTATTCAACAAAGCC
>NZ_JAOWIG010000078.1:0-6793 GCF_030332245.1 Citrobacter sp. Cy070 | reverse complement strand
AAAAATCGGCTCAAACATGAAGAAATGAAATGACTGAGTCAGCCGAGAAGAATTTCCCCGCTTATTCGCACCTTCCCTAACTGAAGACCTTGAACCTTCATTGATTTTGAATGAAAGATGCTTTTTTTTGCTTCAACCATTAAGTGAGTGAATGATTGAAGGATCTTATTGATGTCTCTGTCATGACAACTCATATAATCACCAAATTAAATCAGCATAATAAATTGCACAGTGTATAGCGTAACTTTTCAATAAAGTTGATGCTTTGAAATAAAAGCAACAATACATAATCTTTGTGTCTTATTGGCTAAGGTTGTTATGTAATTATCAGAGGTTTTTAATCCTTTCTAAAGATGCTAGATATGCTTCATAGTTATCTCCAAATTTTTTCTTTGCCCGTCTTACTCTCATCTTTTCTGCCAGTTCACTCTTATGCTCGGTCTGGTATTTTTTATTGTTTTGGAGTTTTACACCTGCACCGGAACCGGCAGCATAATTTCTGTTTTTATCGCTAATGCACAACTTGCATTTACTTTTAAGGCCAAACTTACCCTTAAGTTCCTTACCGAATTCTTCGAAGGGTTTAACCTGATTGCATCCTTTACAGCGTTTGCACCCAGAGGGGAGATCTTCATTAGCCATGTCTAGTTCCAGTGGTTAAAGGTAATGAACTGCATTTTACTGCAAACAGGCACTTCCAACCATAAAATCGACTACTTAACCATAATTCAACATAAGGTTCATTAAGCGCACCAAGGTAAGGTGTTGATTGTTAAGGGTTTATCAGGGGGTTCTCTTGACTTGTTGGTATCCTCGGACTCAGGCTGTTACGTATCCTGTGACTAACTGAGCCCCGTCCGTGGTGACCAGTTAACAGATTCTCCAAGGAACCTTGTTAACGCTGCTTTAGCATACTGAGGCTTTGAGTAGTATCTGGGAAACCAGCCATCATAAGTTTGTGTGCCATTGCGCCGGTATTCTGGCCTGACTGACAGCTTACATCCATTACCATCAGTAGAAATACAAAAAGTGTACCCATCAACAGAATCAGAAGTAAGCAGAATGGATGTCATTGGGGATACCTCATTATTGAACTAACCAGAAACTACAATGGTGATCCGACATGGTTTCCTCGATTTTACCGACTGAGCTGTCATATAGCGATACCTTTTATTCTTAGGTTCTCTTGCAGTATTGGCTATCGATTGTCACAATTTAGTCTGGTGGCACTGGTTCATTTTTCGGGTGGTTTGTTACTTTTTCCGTTGGTGTTCCAGGGCTACCGACCTCTGCATGTACGTATACATCCCTCTTTCTCGTTTACCCCGCCAGATTTCAATCCGATAGAATCGTTCCTGTTTTACTCACTCGTAATTCACTTTTCATAGTCATTTTGTGGACATTAAACGTGCGCTACAGGTGCGCATTCCTTGCTTCAGGATGGCTTACTATCTAAAATGGCAGAGATTTTTGATACTTTTGAACATTTTAATGAGGTATATACCATGATGAACATCGCTTGTGATGACGGCTCAACGAACGTAAAACTTGCCTGGATTGAGAATGGTGAAATCAAAACTCATGTTTCGCAGAACGCCTTCCGCGAAGGCTGGGCTACTCCACTCGCATTTGGTGGTAAAACTATCTACAACTATCTCATTGATGGGCGGAAATTTACTCACGACATTGGTTCAACATCTGCAATTACAACAACGCATACCTCTTTCCAGTTCGACGCTGTAAGTCGCGTAGCAATTCATCATGCCCTTTTGACTTCCGGTCTTGAGCCACAGGATGTTGAACTTACAGTGACACTGCCGGTGGCCATGTTCTTCACGAGCGATGCGCAGTTGAACGAAGCTAATATTGAAAAGAAAAAGGCCAACGTTATGGGCCCAATAACCCTGAATAATGGCGAAACTTTTCATGTTGTAAAAGTTAACGTAATGCCTGAATCAGTACCTGCGGCTGAATATCTGATTGATCCTAAAACAACCACGCAGCTTACACGAACCCTGGTTGTCGATCTGGGGGGAACAACCCTAGACCTGGCCATCATTCAGGGGGCAATGGAGGGCATATCTGATATCTTTGGCAACAGCGATGTTGGCGTTTCACGAGTGACAAAAGCTGTTATGGCTGCGCTCCAGGATGCCCAGTCTCCAAGTAGTTATGCCATTGCGGATATCATCATTAAAAACCGTCATGATAGAGCGTTGATTGCTTCTGCGGTCAATGATCACTCTAAAATTGATGCCATCATTGACGTTATCGATTCTGAGTCGAAAAATCTGGCCGAAGCTGTTGCAGCTGATATACGTCGTCAGAACAGCGTCCACAAAATCATACTGGCCGGGGGCGGTGCTGAGCTCATCCATTCTCATATTGTCGAACTATTCCCTAAGCTGGATGTCATCAAAGCGCCTGACGCGCAGCTCGCGCTCGTCAAAGCAATGGCAAGCGTCTAAACGAGGTTATGTGATGGAAGAAGATAAACGTTTACTCGTCTGGCTCCGCCCCGGCAATAATCCAGAAGACGGTAAAGCTCTTGATATTATGGAGCGCTTACCCCGCCGATCCCGGGGGGAATTTTACCGTAAGGCACTGGTAATTGCGTCTGCCTTGCATGAGCTCGACCCTCGGTTAATAAATTTGCTGGCCGCACAAACCACGACATCGTTTAATGCCGAAACGCTGAGCAACATTCTGTCGCAAACGCTGGGCATTGCCGTTGAACGGAATTCTTCACCAGTGGAAACCCAGGCCACAGGTATCCGAGCAACAACCATCATTGATTCGGATAAGCCTGCTGAGCAGAAAGAACCAATTCCTAAACCCTCCCTGATGATGCAAACCCTCAAACGTTGAATCCGAACCGGCTACTAGTAGCCGGTTTACTCACCTTGCTCGGTTAACAAGCTGAGATAGATCCGCAACCCCTTATCCAGTGACTCTCTAATGGCATCTGCTGCTGCCCCTGCATCCCTGTTTGAAAGAGCGAGTTCAAGCGACGAGAAAAATATTGGCCATTTATCCTCCGAGTCAGATTCGAACGTGTAACTCAGAGTTGGCCACAGGTTAATCCACAGTTGGGTTACAATTTTGAAAAACTCAGGCAGACCGGCGTATATGTAAAGCTTCAGCCGCAGAGTGAGGTTTAGCTGGTGCGCCAGATAAACATCCCTACGTTCATATGCGGAACGCAGCTTTTGGCACAAAGACAGGCATTCTTCAAAGCCATTGGCATCCATTTTCAGTACGGCCTTTTCTGCCAGTTCTGGCTCAATCAATCGCCTCATTCTCATGTACTCGTTGAACTGCTCACTGGTGATGATGGGAACAAAAAAGGCATGTGATGGAGTCAAAGCAAGAGCACTACTGGCAGACAGACGTATCAGGCTTTCACGGACGGGCGTGACGCTCATTTTCATAGCATCGGCGATGTTTTTTGTTACCAACTTATCACCGGGCTTGAGGTAGCCGAGGATAAGGGCGCATTTAAGGCGATCTTCAACTCGTCTCGTTAAGCTAGGTCTGCCTGACGGAGAGTAACTAATTAGTTCCGGTAAATTCCCTGGGGTTTTTGAGGAAGCTTTTGTAATCATCAATCATATATCACTCATACTGAACTTTTTGACCACATAGAAAACAGAATATTTTTAATCACACTACATAGTAAGTAGATCCCTCTACCTACATATTTCAAATAGTTCCAGTATGCACATCCATAAACTGGCATCCGCCAGAACAGAGAAGGTAAACGGTTATCATTCGTTTTACTCTACCAGCATGTCTTACATTTTCAATAACGGATCTATTACTACCCATATTTTATGCTTAACAGAATCCATTATAGATGCATGGTTAATTCTTTCTAATGTGTTTGTTTGCTATTTGTGCAAGGTCGAAATATATTCAGCTTGTGCGTCAATGACATTAATCTTTGTGGATGTATAGGTCAGGTTGTCCGGTGTGTGTATACGAAATGTCTGAAATCAACCTTCCCTCAAAATCGTGCCAATCCCATTCCTTTTGAATTTTTTCTCCCATTAAAACACGATCCATCCTTTGAAGTTGCCAATCCATATAAATCAGTAAAAGAGCCATTTCTTCTTTTTCATTATTAGTCATGCCCTGCCCTAATTTATAAGCTTCTTTTGTGAGCTGATAGATCTGAACAGAGTTTTCAACAATGTATTTAAATATTTTTTCTACGCAGCCGGAAATGGCAATTGAATTTTGGCAATTAATGTCATTAACGAGTTCGCGTGTATCTATTTCCCAGTTCCTATATAAATCAATCTCTGCGGTATAATGTTGATTTGTGTTTAAAGGAATACCACCAAAGATTCGACAATAGAGTTCTACTGCATCGGCCTGTTCCAGGCAATTAGCCATGTAGGGAAAATCAGGCAACGTGGAATGAATCAATTGGAGATAAGCTAACCTCTGAACAACCTTTTCATATGGCTGGTTAGTTTCTACGCCATAGAACATGTCTTTATTGATGTCATAACGATGAGTGATCCTGATCTTCGCCATTGCTAGCCTCTTAATTCAGATAATTGATATCAGCATCGTCCGCACGTGCGGCATTACCAGCTACTAGCTGAGCGCATTTTGCAACGCGGACTGAGTGGTCAAGGTTGACCTTGTCGAATTCAGCCTTCAGTTGCTCATCTGGCTTAGCTTCGTTAACAGTTACCAGAATCCGACTAGCATACTCGCTACCCTTGGCTTGATTGCCTACCATCTTACCCAGTACACGGCCAGCTTTTGATTTCGCTTCAGTCAAACGTTCCTCGCCATTTTCGAGGTAGTCTTTACATGCGATAACAGCAGCAATCTCGGAAGCATGAACTTTCATCACGTCATTCAGTTCGTCACGAGATGGAGAGCTTTCCGCTGATATTGCGAAACTTGATGCATTAATTGCAAATAAACAAACAACCGCATTTAATATTATTTTTCTCATCACAGGTTTCCTTTTTATTGGTTACGAGGCAATGCTGCTTCAGACAGCTGGTAATTCAATATTGATAAGTAGGCCAGAGGTATAGTTGCTGCCGGGATTAACCATTCATACCTGAGCGAAAAGTATGACCACGAAAGTAAAACAACACCAGAGATAGCTGAAAATGCGAACAACGGCCCAATATTCATAAAAGTACTTTTACAAATGACTGGTATACTTTTCAGCAGAGAACCTTTACACCGCGTAACTGTTGGTATGAATAAAACGAGCATTGGCGTAGCGATAAATACGCTCAAAGTGGCAAGGGCGTACATATTGAAATACACTATTAGGTTGGAGTAAGCCAGACTAATGCTTGTTAATGTTGGTTGTTTATATTCAACATGGTTGGTTTCACCCGCAACCGCTGAAGCAATCATAAATTTGACTAACCACAATATTACGATCATTAGTACGGTCAGGAATAATGCATAAACTAACACAACGATAAAGTTGCGTAGTTCTTCCCAGATATTCAATCTTAGCTCTGAGCTTTGATATCGGCATAAGATAGCCGTAAGGTAGAGGGTGAGTACAACTGGCTGTAAGATAAAAAATGCAAGCCCCTCCATTGTCACATTTTTCATGATGAGTGTCAGGAGTCCACCACCAGCAATTATCGGCAAGAATATTGCCAAAATACCATGAAGAGATGCCATTGTTTTCATGGAGGACAACATTATTTGTTTGGTATCTTCGAAAGATAATTTATTGATGAGAAAGGCTTTGTTGAATAAATCAGATTTCGGGTAAGTCTCCCCCGTAGCGGGTTGTGTTTTCAGGCAATACGCACGCTTTCAGGCATACCTGCTTTCGTCATTTTGTTCAGCGCTCGTACCAGGGCCATAGCCTCCGCAACCTGACCATCGTAGTCACGCAGCGTCAGTGAACCCCCGAACAGCTGTTTTACCCGGTACATCGCCGTTTCCGCTATCGAGCGACGGTTGTAATCTGTTGTCCATTTCCACCGCGCATTACTCCCGGTCATTCGCTGATTAGCCACTGCACGGTTACGGTCTGCATATTCACCGGGCCAGTAACCCGCACCTTTTCGGGGAGGGATAAGCGCGCTGATTTTCTTACGCCGCAGTTCATCGTGACATAGCCGGGTATCGTAAGCGCCATCGGCGGCGGCTGACCTGATTTTCCGGTGGGTTTGCCGGATTAACCCGGGGAAGGCCTCTGAGTCCGTAACGTTGTTCAGCGACAGGTCAGCGCAGATGATTTCATGTGTTTTACTGTCAACGGCGAGATGCAGCTTACGCCAGATACGGCGGCGTTCCTGGCCATGCTTTTTGACTTTCCACTCGCCTTCACCGAAGACCTTCAGCCCGGTGGAATCAATTACCAGGTGTGCGATTTCACCCCGGGTGGGCGTTTTGAAACTGACATTAACCGACTTTGCCCGCCTGCTGACACAGCTGTAATCCGGGCAGCGTAGCGGAACGTTCATCAGAGAAAAAATGGAATCAATAAAGCCCTGCGCAGCCCGCAGGGTCAGCCTGAATACGCGTTTAATGACCAGCACAGTAGTGATGGCAAGGTCAGAATAGCGCTGAGGTCTGCCTCGTGAAGAAGGTGTTGCTGACTCATACCAGGCCTGAATAGCTTCATCATCCAGCCAGAAAGTTATGGAGCCACGGTTGATGAGGGCTTTATTGTAGGTGGGCCAGTTGGTGATTTTGAACTTTTGCTTTGCCACGGAACGGTCTGCGTTGTCGGGAAGATACGTGATCTGATCCTTCAACTCAGCAAAAGTTCGATTTATTCAACAAAGCC